>JAFTDZ010000108.1 GCA_017453885.1 Clostridia bacterium | reverse complement strand
TAAACACAAAATCCAGAAAAGAAGGTACAAGCCCGTTTGCGAAACCCGTTATGAAATTTTGATACGCGGTTATCGGGAAGGTTTTGATCAGAAGCGCGAACGCGCCTATTATCAGAACCGGCGTTATCGTAAGTAACCCGCCGCGGATCGCCCGCACGACCGTCAGTTGTTCCATTTTTTCCAGAAAATCTTTGAAAGTAGTTTTCGAGTGCTTTGTTTTAATTGCGCTTGTTGCCATTATATTCTCCCGTATCCTTTTATTGCGTGCAATCGTATGATATAATAATTATATTATGATACCATAAAATAATAAATAAGTAAACGGGTTCAGTATAAAATAATCGAAAAAGTCGCTTTACGAAAAAAATACCGCCCGCAAAGAGGCGGACGGTCGGGAAAATTTGTTTACTTTTTGTTTTTGCTTCTGTAATCTTCGATGGCGGCTTTTATCGCCTCTTCCGCAAGAACGGAACAATGTATCTTCTGCGGCGGCAGGCCTTCAAGTTCTTCCACTACTTTGGAGTTGGTCAGTTGCAGCGCCTCGTCGAGCGTCATTCCCTTGACCATTTCGGTGGCGGTGGAACTCGTGGCGATAGCGGCGGCGCAACCGAAAGTTTTGAACTTCGCGTCCACTATCCTGTCGTCCTCTATCTTCAGGGTTATCTGCATTATATCGCCGCACGCGGCGTTGCCCACTTTGCCGAATCCGTCCGGATTTTCTATTTCGCCAACGTTTTTCGGGTGCGAAAACGCTTCCATTACCTTTTCGTTATACATTTTTTACCTCTCCTTTTATTTCAGCGAACAGCGGCGACATCGCCCGAAGCCTCGCTACTATTTCTTTTAATTTATCTACCGCGTAATCCACTTCTTCCACGGTGTTGTGTTTGCCGAAAGTGAAACGTATCGAACCGTGCGCCAGCGCCTCGTCAACGCCCATAGCGAGAAGAACGTGGGAAGGTTCGAGCGAACCGGAAGAACAAGCCGAGCCGGAAGAGACCGCTATCCCCTCGAGGTCGAGCGAGAACAGAATGGATTCCCCCTCGATATACTCAAAAGAAATATCCGCATTGTTGGGAAGCCTTTGCGTGCGGTGGCCGTTGAGTTTTACGAATGGTATTTCGGAAAGTACCCTGTCGATAAAACGGTCCCTCAACCCGCTGACGTACTTCGCGTTCTCGTCGAGTTCCTTCTCCGCTATCGAAAGCGCTTCGGCAAAGCCGACCACCGCGGGCACGTTGGTTGTGCCGCCGCGTTTGGTCCTCTCCTGATGGCCGCCGGTGATTATCCTGCCCATGGGCAATCCGTTGCGGATATAGAGCGCGCCGATGCCTTTCGGCCCGTAGAATTTGTGGGCGGAAAAACTGAGCAGATCCACGCCGAGGTCCTTTACGTTCACCGGGATAGCGCCCATCGCCTGAACGCAGTCCGAAAAGCACGTTATGCCGTGTTCTTTCGCGATTCGCGCCACTTCTTTGACGGGTTCTATCGTTCCCACCTCGTTGTTCGCGTACATTACACCGATAAAGATAGTGTCCGGGCGAATGGATCTTTCAAGTTCTTCGAGATCCACCACGCCGTTCTCGTCAACGCCGAGGTAGGTAAATTCAAAGCCCTGCTTTTCAAGTTCGGCGGCGGTGGTTATCATCGCGGCGTGTTCTATCTTTGAAATTATCATATGGCGCCCTTTGTTCTTAAACGCCTGCGCTATGCCGCGGAGCGCCCAGTTGTCCGCCTCCGTTCCGCCGGAAGTGAAGTATATCTCGCTCGGTCTGGCGCCTATCAGGGAGGCGATCTTATCCCTCGCCTCGTCAACCGCCTTCATCGCCTCTCTGCCGAAGTAGTGCTGGCTGTTGGCGTTGCCTGCTATCTCGGTAAAATACGGCGTCATCTTTTCAAAAACGCGCTTGTCGAGCGGCGTTGTCGCTGCGTGATCGAAATAGATTCTGTTCATCGGTCAAGTTTCTCCTTTACGTTACAAGTTCCCGCGGAGATGCCTTCGCTGTCGTCAAGCATATTCTGCAAGGTGATGGAATCGAGCACTTCGTTTATTCCGCGGTAAAGTTTCTGCCAAACGGGTTTCGTGGGGCACACGCAGGAATTATCGCTCGAAATGCAGGTGATGAACTCCATATCTTCCTCGAGGGCGCGCACCACCGCGCCGACCGTTACGGCCTTCGGCTCCCTCACGAGAAAATACCCGCCGTTCACGCCGCGTTCGGCGCTTACGAGCCCTTCGCGCGTCAAAATGCGCATTATCTTTTCAATATATTTGTTCGATACGTTTATGCCCTTTTCCAAGGCGGTAGCCGAAACGTGTTCGGGGTAATTTTCCGCCAGAATATAGCACGCGCGCAACCCGTAACGGGACTTTGCGGATAACTTCATTTTGAATTGCACCTCGTTTAGTCGCAATTATTATATTGCGTAATTTTCTTTTTGTCAATCATATTGCGCAAAGTTTTTCAAAAAATTTTTCCGCCCCGAAAAAAAGTCTTGTTTTTTTACGTTATTTCGGCAACAGAAAAGGTCGCCTTTTATTAAAAAGCGGCCTTTATCACGCATTAAACGGGTTTTTTATATTTTTGGCAAATCAATCGGAACCCTCTTTACGGGGCCCGTCCTCGTAAAACCGATAGCCGTTGCGGCCGTTTTCCTTAACGCGGTACAAGGCTATATCCGCCTCGCGGAACATTTTCTGTATATCGTCGGTTTCGCGGCAATAAGATACGCCCACGCTCACCGTTACGGGCGTTTCACCCTCGGCGGCTTTCAGATCCTCGCGTATGCGCTCTATCTTCTTCTCTATAAGTTCCCTCGAATCCTTATCGACGTGCACCATAAGCACTACGAATTCGTCCCCGCCGAGGCGGCAGACGTAATCGTCCGAACGGAAGTTTGCCTTAAGAACTTCCGCAACACGTTTCAGGGCGAGGTCGCCTTTCTCGTGCCCGTGCGAATCGTTGAGTTGCTTGAAACTGTCCACGTCAACCATAAGCACCGCGGTGGAAGAAGGTTCAACGCCGCTCTTTATAAGGTCGTAACCCGCCCTGTTATAAAGATCGGTCAACTCGTCGTGATAGGCTTTATAGGAAAGGCTTTCTATGCTGCGCTTGTAGGCGGAATACATTTTATTGTAAGTCCCCGCGAGGTAGCGGAACTCGTTCGCCCCGATAACCGGCAGGCGCTGATCCTTCTTTATGTGTTCAACAGCCTTGAGAAGCGGTTTTATACCGAGGTACAGCGTGAGAACGAGCATAAAAAGCAGCCCCGCGGATTGAATAACTATCATTACGGTTATGAACGAAAGATCCTTGCGGGTACGGCTCCGCATCAACGTCTGCACTCCGTGCGTGCCGCTTTTCAGCTCCGAAATACATTGACTGAAATGCGCGCGTATTTTTTCCTTGCGGGAAAAATATTCCTCGTCGTGCATGAGCCTCGCGGCGAGCGCCTTCTTCTCCTCCGACGAGAGCGCGGCGTCCTCTTGTGAAAGCGTCGTTTCCTTCATCGCCACGGGAATATCTTCGTCGCCCGTGGCCTCGAGGACGAGGAGCATTGCGTAATACTCCCTCTGCATAAGCGAAACGGATTCTTGCAAAGCGGTTTTAAGTTCGTTCAAAGCAGCAGACTGCGGAAGCGCGCTCTCCATTCGCTGAACGGCGTTTTCACGGCGGCGCGTCTGCTCCGCCTCACGGAAATAGTTGTCCAGATACTTCCTTTCGT
>JAFTDZ010000107.1 GCA_017453885.1 Clostridia bacterium | reverse complement strand
GACGACGATTATTTTCATTGCCTTTCTCCTTGACCGAAGTCGAATCCATTATATTATACAATTTATAATCCGATTCGTCAACGTTTTGATTTTGATTTATCGGCGGGCGGCAAAACTTTCGGCAAAAAAAGAGCGGATAACTTCAAGGCTTGCCCGCCTTTTCGCTCCGCTCCGGAAATTATTATCGGAAAAGTTTTTATTCTATTACTATCGTTTCACGCTCGGGGCGGTAGTTTACCGCGCCGAATTTCTCCATCCACTTACGCGTTTCGAGCGTCTTATACGGGCCGGTGCCGCAACCTTCGCCCGCGTCGTTGTTCCACAGCCATTCGGGCGTTGGCCACAGGCAGACCTTCGGGCGGACCGCGCCGTAAAACCTTTCGCTCGCGCCGCCCTGCCCGTGATGGGCTACCTGAACTATATCGCAACGAAGAAGATCGGGAAAATCTTTCAGCACGGCGTCCTCCGAAAATCCGTCGAGATCGGAGAGGAACAGAACGGGCTTCCCGCTCGTTTCCACACGCAGCACCACACTCGAAGAATTTATCGACGGGCCGAGGGGCGTTCCGTCCGAAAGGGGCGTAACGGTGAAGTGCCCGACCGGTATCCGCTCGCCTTTAGTCGGCTTTATCGCGGGAATACGGTGCTTTTCTATAAGGGCTACACACTCCTCGAGGCATTCCTTCCTCGCCACGTTCTTCTCTATCGAATAGTAAAAATCGAGCGGGGGAAAATTGAAGCAAACGGAGTTCACCTTCACCTTGCCGCCGGACAATATCTTCACGAACGCGTCTATATGATCGTAGTGCGCGTGCGTCAAAAACCAGGTATCCACACGCCCGCCGAGCGATAACAACAAATTTTCAAAATTTTCCGCCTCGGCGAACGTTCCGCCGTCTATCGCCAGCACGTCCCCTTTTCCCGCGAGAACAAAACCCATCGACTGCGAGTAACCTGCCGACGAGGGCATATAGAGTTTATCTCCGTTAAAAAACATAATTTCCTATCCGATTTTAAGTATTTTTTTCAACTTCGGGGCGATAAGTACCGCCGCGGCGAGTTTCAAGCCGTCCGGCAGGATATACGGCACAACGCACCACATAAGCGCGCTGCCGAGCCCTATCGCGCCGACCTTCCGCGAGTAAAGTATCATAAACCACGCCGTTCCGAAGGCATAACATATAAAAAGCCCTACAAAAAGCCCCGCCATAACCGCAAAGATGTTGCCTTTGAACAACTTTCTGAACAGAAAAGAGGAAAGCGGTATAAAAAAGAAGCCGACTATATATCCCCCCGTCGTTCCGACGATAGCGGCGGTCGCCTGAAACTTCGAGAACACGGGCACGCCTATCAGCCCGAGAAGAACGTAGGCGAGTATTGCGAGCGAAGCCTTGCCCTCGCCGAGGAGCAATACGGTGAAAAACACCGCGAAGGTCTGCAGGGTGAACTGCACGAAAGGCTCCGGCATGGGAACGGTTATCCAGGCGCAAACCGCGGTGAGCGCCACGCACACGGCTATATACGCCGCGTCCTTCGCAAGCGTTCTGCCGGCGCCGCTTTTTACGGTTGCTTTTTCTTCGGTATTATTTTTCATAGCGCATTACATTATACGCCGATAAAAAATATATGTCAACCGATTTTACGCAAACAGGTTGACATATTTCGTTAATTTTTCTTTATAAGTTTTTCGAGTTCCTTCATAAAGGAAGAAACGTCCTTAAACGAACGGTAAACGGAAGCGAAGCGAACGTAAGCGACCTCGTCTATCTCCTTCAGTCCGTTCATTACCATTTCCCCTATCTGTTTGGAAGTAACTTCCTGATCGAGGCTGTTGTAAATCTGCTTTTTTATATCGTCAACGAGTTTGTCGATCTTATACATCGGCACGGGGCGTTTTTCGCAGGATTTGATTATTCCGTTTTTGATCTTGTTTTCATCGAAAACTTCACGCGTGCCGCCGGCTTTCACCACGAGGATAGGCGTGGTTTCGATGGTTTCGTAAGTTGTGAATCTCCTGCCGCACTCGGTACATTCGCGGCGGCGGCGGATAGACGAACCGTCGTCGGTAGAGCGGGAATCGATAACTTTACTGTCGGTACAGCCGCAATACATACACTTCATATCATTTTCTCCTGTGTTTCGTTTTATTTATTTTACCATATTTTTATCTTTTTGTGAACGGTTTTCGGGCCGTTTTTTTGAAAAAACAGACTTTTCCCCCGCTTTGTGTTTATTTTCTCCGCTTTTTACGCCCTTTTTGAAGGTATCCGGAAAAATACCTGCAAGGCGGTAGGCCTTTTCCACAAGCGCCCTGTTCTCCGGCTTGCGGTACTGAAGGAGCGCGCGCTGCATCTTCTTTTCTTCCTTGGAGCGGGGAACGTACACTTGCTCCATAGTGTCGGGATCTATTCCCGTGTAGAACATACAGGTGGAACGGGTGGAAGGCGTGGGGTAAAAATCCTGTACCTGTTCGGGCATGAAACGTATGGATTTGAGATATTCGGTAAGTTCCACCGCCTCTTTTATTCCGCATTGAGGATGAGAGGATATAAGATAAGGGAGAACGTACTGCTTCTTTCCGAGTTTTTCGTTGGCAATGCGGTAACTTTCGGCAAAGCGTTTATATACGGAAAAATCGGGCTTGTTCATGCAACGCAGCACCTTGCCGCTGCAATGTTCGGGCGCGACTTTAAGTTGCCCGCTTATATGGTGACGGACAAGTTCATCGAGCACGGTTTTGTCATCGTCGTAAACTATGTAATCGAAACGTATCCCGCTGCGAATGAACACTTTTTTGACTTTGGGAATCTTCCTCGCCTTGCGGAGAAGTTCCACGAAACCGCTGTGATCGACCTTGAGATTTTTGCACGGCTCGTAACCTATGCAATACTTATCTTTACAGGCGCCGTATTTCAGTTGCTTTTCGCAAGCCGGCTCCCGAAAGTTTGCGGAAGGGCCGGAAAGGTCGTGGATATATCCTTTGAAATCCTTATCCTTCGTGAGAAGTTCTATTTCGGAAAGGATGCTTTCGTCGCTCCTCTTCTGCACCCGCCTGCCCTGATGATAATTTATGGCGCAGTATGAACAACTGCCGAAACACCCCCTGTGGGAAGTTACGGAAAATTTAACTTCTGCAAGCGACCTGATGCCGCCTTCCGCCTCGTACATGGGATGGTACGTCCGCTCGAAAGGCAGGGCGTAAACCTCGTCCATTTCCTTCTCGGTGAGAGCGAAGGCGGGTAAATTCTGAACTACCGCCCATTCGTCGTCCTGCGGCTGTATCAGAACGGCGGCGTTGAGCGCGTCGGTATTTCTCGATTGCCGGCGGAAAGCCTTAGCGTAAAGAACCTTGTCCGCCTTGCATTCCTCATAGGTCGGCATAACTGCGGCGCCCTTGCTCACAAGCCCGTTTAATTCCGATAAGTGCCGTAAAACGCAGGTTCCGCGCACGTCTTTTATCTTTTTTACGGGAACGCCGCGCGCCACGAGGGCCATTATATCCTTTATCGGGCGCTCGCCCATTCCGTAGATAAGAAGGTCGGCTCCGCTGTCGATAAGAATGGAAGGCATTACCGAATCCGACCAGTAATCGTAGTGCGCAAACCGCCTTAAACTCGCCTCTATCCCGCCTATTATTATGGGAGAATCGGGAAATAGCCGCTTTATATTGCGGGCGTAAACGGTCACCTGACGGTCGGGGCGTTTGCCCTGCTTGCTCTTGGGGCTGTACACGTCGTCCTCCCTCCGGCGTTTGGCAACGGTGTAGTTGTTGACCATGGAATCGACCACGCCGCCGCTTATCATAAAGCCGTATTTGGGCGTGGGGAAAGTGAGATATTCTTCGTCGGTGACAGGTTGCGGAATTATTCCCACGGAAAAGCCGAGCGACTGCACCAGCCGCCCTATTATCGCGTGGCCGTAAGTCGGGTGATCCACGTACGCGTCCGACGCGACGAGGACGAAATCGACTTCGTTCGGATCGTTAAGTTCTTCTCTCTTTACGGGTAAAAACATAATTTATTTTTTTAAGAACATATTATTTATATGTTGATATTCTTGAGGATACTGCTCGGGGTATATACGCTCGCGATGAACGCGTATTCCTTTCTCCTCTTAAAATTCCAGAAAGACAGTTACGACGAGGGCGAATGCGAAAACGCCGTGCACGACGGAAAACTTTTCATCGCCGCGCTGCTCGGCGGGGCGCTCGGCATATACGTAGCGATGTTCGCGCTGAAATACCGCAGGCGCAGTATGTTCCTGATGGTGCTTATGCCCGTTATAATAGTGGTTAACGCCTACCTTTTATACAGGGCGTTTACGGGGACCTACGGGCTGTATCCCGCGCGCTACGAATACGGCGCCGCGCTTTTTCTCTCCTTTTTATTTTAATAAATAAAAACCGTTCCGTCAATCGTTTGGAACGGTTTTATATTCATTTACCTTTGTTTTACCCGCTTTTCAGTTGAAAAAGAAACTTTTTATTCGTAATCGTCGAGGTCGAGGCGAAGTTCTTCCGCTCCTCTTTGCCGAGGGGGAACGCAGTTGTCGTCGTTCGGCGGCAGGGGCGGCCGGCAGGGCGCGCCGTGTTCGTGTTCGCGTTCGGGCGGAGGGCAGGGCGGTTCCTTCCTCTTTGCGTTCACGAGAATCGCGTCCTCCCCAACGCGTTCTATTTCTTTGAAAGAGAAAGTTTTGCTCTCGCCCATTCCCATAAATCCGCAGGTTACGGTAACGCTCTTTACCTTACCTTCGGGGAAAGTGAAAGTTATATCGGCAGCCTTGCCGAGTTTTTTGCCGGTGGATACGTCGATGATATCCTTCTTTTTGAATTCGGAAAATAAAATGTCCATACTTCAGCATATGCGCCGCCGTTAAATTATAGAACTTTATTTCCTGACGCCCTCTATATGCACGAGCCTCGCCCGTTCGAAGGCGTAATCCCGCAAGGGTTTGTCGTAAGCATTGAAGGTGTGCGCGGCTACGAGCGGCGTTCCGCCCGTAAACCCCGTTATTATAGCGGTGTGGTAAAAGTCCCCCGTTTCGCGCCCCAACTGTATTACGTCGCCCGTTTCGGCAAGGGATAGATCGGCGTCCGAGCCGAACGGCCCCGCGCCTTCGTTCTGAGTGAGAAAACGGTAAAGATATTCCACGCCCGTCCAACTTGCGGTGCGGTCGTTTACGGAAAGGTAAAACCAACCGGTAACGGGCGTAAAATTCATCACGCCCGCGCCCGCGAAGATACATTGCGAAACGAAGTTCGTGCAATCACCGCCGATGCGGTCAAAGTTATAGTAAGCGGGATTCCTGCCGAAAGCCCACTCGCGGGCGTAGGCAACGGCCTTTATTCTGTCGTATGAAATCGTCATACTACATTCTATGCGTAAAGAAAAAAAGCCGCTCCCTTTTTTAAGGAAACGGCGCAGGGTTTTACCCCGACTTTTTTCGTTTATAAATTCTTCGCGTAGGCGATAAGGCGCTCCGTTACTTTTTCCTTGCCGAGGATCTTCATCACCTGATACATATCGGGCGAACTGCTCTTGCCGGTCACGGCGAGGCGGATAAATCCGCTTACGTCGGCAACGCTTCCGGCGTAGGCCTCCGGGTTTGCTTTGTAGTCCTTGGTCTTGGCGGCGAACCCGTACTTTTCACCGAGTTTCTTTATCTTTTCAAACCATTCGTCCTGCTCGTCGTCGGCGGAATAAATTTGCGAATAATCCTCGATAATGTGAGAAATAAGGGACTTTTCGTATTTTTCATCGGGCGCTTCGGTCACTTTGAAATACTCGTCGAAGAAGAAACCCATATATTCTTTGAGTTCGCTCCACACGGCGTAATCCTTGCGCGGTTTGTTGCCGCCGCGACCTATCGAAAAGATGGCTACGCTGCGTTCCTTATCCGCGGTGAGCAGGGAATAAAATTCCTCGTCATACTCTTTCGCCCACTCGGCGGCAAGGTCGTAAACGCGTTCGGCGGTCATACGGGAAATCACGTTTTTCGATACGTCGCGCAGTTTGGCGGCATCGAACAGCGAGCCGGCGGGGTTCATCTTCTTATAGGAAAATTTGAATTCGTCGGTATCGGCATCTGGATTTATTCTTCTCCAGTCCTCGTAATTGGAATTGAGTATGGTGAGGATATATTCGTAAACGGACTCTTCGGGGAAGCCTTCCGCCCTGTAGTAAGTGAGGGCGAGTTCGGGATCCTTGCGCTTGGAAAGTTTGCGCTTGGAGTTGCCGTCCATCTTCATAAGCGGCCCTATGTGGCAATACTTGGGAAGTTTGAACCCGAGCGCGCGGAAAAGTTGCAGGTGGAAAGGCAGGCTGGGCAACCATTCGTCCCCGCGGACGACGTGCGTTGTTCGCATAAGGTGGTCGTCCACCGCGTGCGCGAAGTGGTATGTGGGTATCCCGTCGGACTTGAGAAGAACGTGATCTATCTCGTTTTCGGTAACTTCCACTTCGCCTTTTATAAGGTCGGTGAATTTGAATTTGTTTTCTATACTGCCCGTGGAACGGAAACGAAGCACCCAAGGGACGCCCTTACCGAGCATTTCCTCTATATCTTCTATCGGCCTGTCACGCCACTTAGCCCATTTGCCGAAGTAGCCGAAGTTGGCGCCTTCCTTTTCCTGCTCGGCGCGCATCGCCTCGAGTTCTTCCTCGGTACAGAAACAGGGGTAAGCCTTGCCCTCCTCAACTAATTTTTTGGCGTAAACGTGGTAAATTTCCGCACGGCGGCTTTGGTAATACGGACCGTAAATACCTATATCTCCGCTTTCGGAAGCGCCCTCGTCAAAGTTGATGCCGTAGTGGCGCAGAGCGTCGATAAGTATCTGCACGGCGCCCTTTACTTCGCGCTTTCTGTCGGTATCTTCCACGCGCAAAAACAGTACGCCGCCCGATTGATGAGAGAGCCTTTCGGAAGTGATGCCCTGAACGAGATTTCCGAGATGAACGAAACCCGTAGGCGAAGGCGCCATTCTCGATACTATAGCGCCCTCTTTAAGGTCGCGCGGGGGAAACCTCTTTTCCATATCTTCGGGCGTTTCATTGACTTCGGGAAACAATAGCCCAGCAAGTTTTATATTATCCATAACAAAATCCTCAGCAAAATAAAAAGCGCGGAAGAGCGTTTGCCGCCGAAACCGCGCTTCGGTTTTTATGTTCAGTTTCTCGTTTTATCCGCGCCCGGGCATACGCCGTATTCGGAATTGTAAAGTTTGTTGAAGTGCCCCACCGAACGGAAACCTATCTGAGTCGCTACTTCCGAAACGGAGATCTTCATACTCGTGAGCAAACTCTTGGCGTAGCGAAGTTTGATGCGTTTGAAAATGGTGTTGGGCGTTTCAAGACCGCTCTTTTTGAAGCAACGAACGAGATATTCTTCGCTGCAACCGACCTTTTCCGCAACGTCGGGCAGACGGAAAGAGATATTCTTCGGATCGTTCATAACTACGAGAGCGCGATGCGTAACGTCCGCCGCCCCGTTATATATATGGAAAGGAATAAGCGGCATAAATACGCTGTAAGCGAGTTTTTTGAGAAGTACGGGTTTTTCTTCATCGACCGCAACGTGAACGTATTCGATGGCGGTGAGTATATCCGAAGCGTGAGCGGGCGTGAGTTCGGTAATGTACATATCAAGCCCTTTGAAAGCGTCGAAAGAGGCTGCGTCGAAGTTTTCGAAAACGCCCTTGATGTAATCCTCTTTAAGGCGAATAGAAACGTATTCAGACCCCTCTCCCCTCACCGTGATGCGGCGCTTGAGCGAAGGTTTGATGAAGGTTATGGTGCCTTGTTCCATAAGGCGTTTTTTGCCTTCGGCGGAAAGTTCGGAAACACCCTTGGTGGGGAAAACTATTTCCCAGAAGTCGGCGTCGTAAAATCCGAAATTCGCTTTGCGTTCCACGTAGAAGGAAACGCTTTGGTCTTGGGTTAACGTAACTATGGGTTTAGTGCGCATAATTTTATTCTCCGTTTAATAAATTTTTTCGTAATTTCCAGTCCGGCATATAAGCCGTAAGCAACGCTTTGAAGTTCCTGCCGTGATCGGCGTACTTCAGGTGGGCGAGTTCGTGAAGGATAACGTAGTCCGCGCATTCCTTCGGATACATTGCGAGTTTCACGTTGAAGGTCAACTTCTTCGTTTTAACGGCGCAACTGCCCCAACGCGTCTTCATGTCGCGCAGGCGCCACTCGGAAGGAATTAGCCCCGTTTTTCTCACAAAATCAGGCAAAACGCTTTCGATATACGCCCTTAATTCCTCTCTGTAAAACTCGGTGAGAGCCTTGTTGAAACTCTCCTCCCCCTCGCCTTTCACGGTGAGAAACACGGCTTGTCCGTCAAAGTAAGATCTGCCGCCGCGGCGAACGGTAAAGTTGACTTCGGAGCCGAAAAGCCTTATAGCCCCGTCCTTCGGGCGGTTGGCTTCGATTCTTTTCGCCGCCCTTTCGACCGCGGACTTTATCCAACCCGCCTTCGACGCGGCGAACTTCCTTGCCGCGGCCTCGCTCGCCCCGCGGGGAACGAAGAGCAGGACCTCGGCGGTGGAGCCGTCCACCTTGATGCGGACGCGCCTTCCTCTCGACCGTTTTGAAGTAACTTTTATGCCGTCAATGAAAAATACATTTTCACTATTATTCATTATAACATTTTATCTCGTATTTTTCAACAAATTATTCGCTTGTTTTGAAATAATTTTTATAAACTTAATTTTTTTTTGCCGAACGGACTGTCACTCCAAAGATATTATGAAAGAATAAACTTCCTGCCCGCCGTCGAGTTCGTATATTTCCAGCGACGGAAACCTCGCGTTGAGTTCGGAAATTACCGCCTTTTTATCTTCATCAGATACGTCCTTGCCGTAAATAACGGTAACTACCTCTTTGTCCTCTATCCCTTCGAAATTCGCCACGCCTTCGACCGCGGCGGCGACCTTGCTCTTTGCCGAAGACAACATCCGCTTGCCGTTCACGCAGATGAAGTCGCCCTCGCGGAAACTCACGTCGTCCATACAGCCGTCCCTTACGGCGTGCGTTACGGAGAGTGTGGAAACGTTTTCCGCCGCTTCTTCCATGGCGGAAACTATTTCTTCGGGGGTGCCCGCGGGATCGAACATGGTGAGCGCAACGTAACCTTCCGCTACCGACGAGGTGTTGATGACGAAAGCCTTCGCCTTCGGGTACATTTCCGCCGCCTGTTTAGCCGCGAGATATACGTTGGAATTGTTGGGAAGAACGAAGATATACTCGGCGTTCAACGTGTCGAACGCGTTGATGAAATCCTCGCTCGACGGGTTCATGGTCTGCCCGCCGTAAATAACCCTGTCCGCGCCTATCTCCTTGAGCGTCTCGATCATGCCCTCGCCCGTAGCCACGGCTACGACGGCGCATCTGACCTTTTCTTCCTCGGTCACGGCGGCTTCTTCCTCGCAGGCGTTGCCGGCGAACGAAGTTTCGCTGTGCTGTACGGACATATTTTCCATTTTGAAAGTAACGAATTCGCCGTATCTTCTCGCGTACTCGACGGCGAGTTCGGGCGTTTTGGTGTGAACGTGTACTTTAACTATATCTTCATCCTTTATCGCCACGATGGAATCGCCTATCGTTTCGAGGTAATCGGTCATCGTTTTGAGAGAGAAGGACTTTATATCCGTTTTGTAGTTCATAAGTTGCAGGATAAATTCGGTGCAGTAGCCGTATTCGAGTACGCTGTCCGGTCCGAAAGAACCCGCCTTCGATATGTTCGTAGTTTCCGCGCCGCCTATTTCTTCGGGCGTTTTGCCAGAAAGCGCCTGGCGGAAACCTTCCATTATGTATATAAGCCCCACGGCGCCGCTATCCACCACGCCCGCCTTTTTAAGGACGGGCAGAAGATCGGGCGTTCTCTTCAGAGAGGCGCGCGCCTCTTTCAGAAAATCGTCGAGTACGCTTTCGAGCGTGGAATTTTTATCGGCCATCTTCACGGCGTAGGCGGTCGCCTCACGCATTACGGTGAGAATGGTGCCTTCCGTAGGTTTGAGAACGGATCTGTAGGCGTAATCCACTCCGCTCGTCATGGCGTTTATAACGCGGGTTACGTCGGCGTTTTCCGCCCCCTGAAAGCCCACGGCTATACCTTTGAGAAATTGCGAGAGTATAACTCCGGAATTTCCCCTCGCCCCCATAAGCGCGCCCTTTGCCATGGACGTGGCGACTTCCGAAAGTTTACCTTCCGCGCTTTCCGCCCCGCGTATAGCGCCCTTTATGGTGAATTCCATATTCGTTCCCGTATCGCCGTCCGGCACGGGAAACACATTCAGTTCGTTTACTTCTTTGACGTTTGCCGAGAGGTTTGCCGCGCCGCAGCGCAGCATTGAAATAAATGATTCACTGTCAATATAAGAATTTTGCATTTTTTCCTTAGTAGCAGTAAAAAACTGCGGTTTGCATCGGTCGAGCGCCGAAAGGCGTTCAACGTTTTTTCTTTTTTGCCTTAGGGGTTTTCCCTTTGTGGCAGATATTCGCATAGCGAATTTATATACTTGCGGAAATACTCGTTCATCTCGTCCTTATCCATACTTTCCGCAAGTTTGCTTACGTATTGAGGTTCGCCCACCACTATGGCGTTTTCCGCCTTCGAATAGTGCATGGGATATACGGGCACGTCCTCCCCGAACCTTCTCTTATACAGGCGGGCGAGGCTTATATAGCCCGGGTGCATCTTCTTTTCAAGTATCTCGAAATACCCGCTGTCGGAATCTTCTGGAAATATAAGTACCGGCACTCCCTCTCCGAGAGCCTGAAGGGAATAATCGAACGTCAACTTCGCCCTGTTGTCATAATAGACGGGTATCATTCCCGCGGCTTTATAAAAAATACCGAGTACCATCGGGAACAGTGTTCCGAGAACATTGGAACGAAACTTTCCGTAGCCGAGTTTTTTGCGGTAATATATTTTGCGCATATACGCGCTGCGCGCCTTGTAGTTTTCGCACATCTGATGAGCGGACCAACTCATTATCGGCGGCGGACTGAGCGACATACGGCAGGTCATCGGGCCGCTTACGGCGCTGTGGTTGCCTATCAATATACAAGGATATTTCATCTCTCCTTCGTACAACCTTATTATCTGCGGCTTTTTCCTGAATATCCTCACGATGGCGCGGCATATAATGAAAAACGCTGTTTCCTTATGCTTTACTTTGAACTTCATTCTGCCCTGTTTCTATGCCGATCACTCGCCTGCTTCCGTTACCTCTTTCCCGAAGAAATAAACGCCTATCGTGCCGGGGCCGGTGGATGCGCCTATAATAGGCCCTATGTATTCGATCTTTACGTCTTTACACTTTACGCTTTCAAGCAGAAGATTCTTTACCGTTTCCGCGTCCTCGGCGCAGTCGGCGTGGCAGACATAGACGGTACCTTCCGTATCGGTTATGGCGTCCTTGACCATATTTACCGCCTCTTCAAGAGATTTCCTTCTGCCCTTGACCTTCTTCACGGCGAAGTTATTGCCGCGCGCGTCCGATATTATTATAGGCTTTACGCCGAGCAGGTTCCCAAAAAACGCCGTGGAAGCCTTTACCCTACCCGCGCGTTTAAGGTACGTGAGATCGCCGACGGGGGCTATCTGGTTGAATTTGAGTTTATTTTCCTCTATCCACCCGCAGACTTCTTCGGCGCTTTTGCCCTCTCGCTTCATTTCCGCCGCCTTCATCGCGATCATCGCTTCGCCATGGCAGGAATTGAGCGTATCCACGCAGTAAATTTCCCTTTCGGGGTATTGTTCTTTGAGTTCCTTCGCTATGACCGCGGCGGTATTGACCGAGCCGGAGAGAGCGGACGAACAGCCTATATACACTATATCCTTGCCCTCTTTCAGGTAGTTTCCGAAAACCGACTGAAATTCGGCGGGCGGCACCTGCGTGGTTGTTATGCGCTTCCCGCCGCGCATGGTATCGTAAAACTCGCGCGGGGAAAATTCCTTCCAGTCGAGGTCGGCGGGGAGTTCCTTTCCGTCGATGACCACGTTCATCTTAACGTAATCGACGCCGTAAAATTTCCTCTCTTCCGTGGTCATATCCGAACAGGAATCCGTAATAATAACGTAATCTTTCATAGTATTCTCCCGTCTGTAATTATTTCCCCGAACTTCATTATCCTTCCTTATATGAGAGTTGAGTTGTTATATTTGTATATATTCAACTCAACTCTCTATATAATTACTCTCCGGCGACGGTAACTTCCTTGCCGTAGAAATAAACTATAAGCGTACCGGGGCCGGTGGATGCGCCCACGATAGGCCCGAGGTAACTGATATCCGCGTCGCGGCAACCCGTTTCCGCAAGAAGGCGAGCTTTGACGTATTCCGCGTCTTCTATGCAGTCCGCATGGCCGATATGCACTACCTGCCCCGCGGGATCTTCAATAAGTTCCTTCGTCATATTTATTATTTCTTCAAAAGAACTTTTTCTGCCGCGTATCTTTTTTATGGCTACGTTACAGCCGCGCGCGTCGTTTATAACAATGGGTTTTACCGAGAATATATTTCCGAAGAACGCCGCCGTACCCTTTATCCTGCCGGCGCGTTTGAGATAGGTGAGCGTTTCTACCGTGCCTATCTGGTTGAATTTGAGTTTATTCGCCTCGAACCATTCGATAAGTTCTTCTATGGTCTTGCCATCCCGCTTCATCTCCGCCGCCTTTATGGCCATGTGGGCGTTACAGTAACCGGCGTTGAGCGCGTCTATCACCGCAACGCGGGAACCGGGGTATTTTTCTTCCATCTCGCGCGCGACTAAAATAGCGGCGTTTATCGAGCCGGAAAGCCCCGAAGAACAAGCGAGATAAAATATATCCAAACCCTTTTCGAGATATACGGCGAAAGCCTGTCTGTAATCTTCGGGCGGGACCTGCATTGTGGTTACGCGTTTTCCGTCGCGCAGCCAGCCGTATAACTCCTTGGCGGAGTACGCGTCCCAATCAAGGCTCGCGGGGTATTCCTTCCCGTCGTAGGCTATCTTCATCTGAATGTAATCGACGCCGAACTCTTTTCTCTTTTCGGTGGTCATTTCCGAAGCGGAATCGACCAGAATAACGTAATCTTTCATTTCAAGCCTCTTTTGCAATAAAATCCGTTTGGTATTATACAATACAATTGTTAACTGAATGTTAACTTTTTACCTCACGCGTTCGCCGTGAACGCCACGAACTCCTCCCCGTAAGGCATTTCCGTTCCGCCTCGGCTTGAAAAAACCGAGCGGAAAAAGCGTAAAGCCCTCTCATTCTTCACGGGTACGGCGGCGATATAACTTCCCTTCAGCAAGGAAAACAGCCCCTCTGCCGCGGCGCGCGAAACGCCCTTGCCCCTGTAGTAACCGACGATGAAAAATTCCTGCAAACAGAAATCGAACCCGTCCGGACAGTAGGGCGAGACCGTTACCACCGCGAAACCCACGTTTCGGCCGTCGCACTCTATCACGAGCGGCATAACGGATGGATCTTTGCGGAAGTACGCGTCGGTAAAGGCGGCGTCGTAATACCCGTTGCCGTCAACGTCCTGAAACTCTCCGCAGTAAAGACCGAGTTCGTTGTGGTACATATTGAACATATTTTTGTATAGTTCCCTGTCCGCTTCGGCGGCTACTCTTAAAGTAACGGCGTTCATTCGAGTATGTTGGTGGTTATATAATCGACTCCCCAACGGGCGAGTTCTTCCGCGGCGGCAACATCGTTCACCGTCCAGCAATTTACCTTGATATTGTGTGATTTAAGCAGTTTTACCTTCTCCTCGTCGAGGGCGGTGTATAAAATATCTATATCCACGCCGCACCTTATAATACCTTCCAGCACTTCGTCGTTCAGCCTGTCCGTAAGGAATTGACAGGACTGCTTCGGCAATAGTTTCCGCATGGAAAACATATTCTGCGGGTAGAAGGAAATAAACGTAGTATCCGCAAGGTGACCTATCTTTTCGGCTGTTTTTATTATCTCCTTCAATTCCGCCTCGGTGAATTCGTCCTTGAGTTCGAGGACGGAATGCTTTCCGTACTTGCGGCATATGGATAAGTAGTCCTCGAGGAGAGGGGCGACGAGGTCCTCTCTCTGCCCCGCCCCGCCGGAAGTATCCGTAAATTTTATTTTTATTATATCGCCGTAATCTGTTTCGGTAACATCGCAATGCTTGCCCGAAACGCGGAAGGTATCCGCATCGTGCAGGCACACGAATTTTCCGCCGGCAGTACGGTGTATATCCGTTTCTATCCCGTAATAACTGCGGTTGCCCGCCGCGACGAAAGCCGCCGCCGTGTTTTCCGTTTCAAGCCCCGAAAGCCCTCTGTGCGCTACGACGAGCGCGTCTTTCTTATCGAATTTCAAAGTCGTTTCCATAATTTCTCCCGATTATATTTGCTATGTATAGACCGATCTTGAAAAAGCGGCCGCTCGTCGGGCGCTATGGCTCTCCGAAGGGGGAACAACGCCGCGAGACGGACACTTTTTCAAAGTTAGGCTTCTTTTTTCAGATAGTTTCCGTTGAACGTCAGCCCTTTAAGATACCCCTTTTTTATGCAGTAGCGTATATCTCTGTTTACAGAATCCCTATTCTTTTTGAGCCTTACGGCAACTTCCGCCGCGCTGTATATATTTTCATTTTCGATCACCCTCGCTACTTTGTAGCGGCGGGCGGTGCGGGCGAACCATATCCAGTAAAACAGCAGGCCGTAAACGCCGTGAATAACGAACACCACGCCGAGGATTATCAACGCCCCGCTCTCAACGGACGCGCCTATCGGGAAAAGGAACACCCCTAAAATCATAGCCAGCGTACTCAATAGAGCCACCGAGAAAGAAACTATCCACAAAACCTTCAATTTTTTCATAAGTCCGATAAATCTCCGTTTAATCAGCGATGACAAGATCTTCCGCACTCGGGAAAACTGGATCTTCTTCAGAGGAAAAAGTTAGTTTATAAAGAACCTTTTCCCCGCCTTCTTCGCTCTCGTACTCTATAGCGCCGCCGACGATATATCCGTTTTCAACGAAAAATTCGCCCGGGATTATCGCCCAACTCAAATCGACTTCGGGATCGGTAAAATCGAAGTCCGTTCCCTTGATGCCGGAAACTTCCACGGCGATCTTCACGAAATCTTCAAGGGTGAAATTGTGAAGTACGGCGTAGGCGAACTTACCTGCCGCGTCGAGATTTTCGGGCATATCCCCGATACTGCCGCTCTCAGCGCCGGCGAGGGAATCTATGAAGGCCTTCACGGTGCCCGCCTTTATCTCGCCGTATTTGTCGTAAGCGGACGATGCGTCAAACTCCACGCCCATTCCCGAAAGCCAACGTTCCAACTCGCCGAGCATCATATTTACGTCGGCGTCGAAATCCGCCATGGTCCTGTCCTCGCCGAGCATAAAACGCTTTATAAAATCTCCTACGGTCAAGCCGTTCATTATATTGTTCATATCGGGAACGCCGGGCAAGCCGGAACCGATCTTCGACATCGTTTCGAGCGAAGAGCCCAAGGTATCGTAAATTATTCCGAGCGGGGTGAGATCGGCGTTCGCCTCGAGAACTTCTCTCAGATCTCTCAAAAACGCGCCCACGTCAACGGTGAACTTCAATCCGTCATCGTCGTACATTCTGCCGCGGAGAAGATCGTATATCGCGAGGAGTTGCTGTTCTCTTTCCGCCGCGGTGGCGTTCGGCTTCAACATATCCGTGACCTCTTTCGGAATATCCGTCACGGAGACAATTTCTCCGTCTATGAAGTAGATCTTCGGCTCGTCAGCCATATCTATAAAGTAAGCGTAATCCCGCCCGCCGACCTGCGCCTCGAAATAGGTTTTGCCCGCGGTGAGATCGTAAGAGAGCGTGTATTTTTCGGTAACGCCGCCCGCCGTCCTCTCAAACGACGTAACGCCTTTGCTTATATCCGTTTCGTTCAGGGTTTTCCATAAAAGGGCGTTATACTCGTCGTCAAGCCCGCTGACCTCGTATATGAAAGACGCTTCCAGCACGGTGTTTTTTACCACGGTGAAAGTGTAGGACGGTTCCGAGGTTATTTGTTCCCCCGTGACGTAGTTGGACCAACCACGGAAAGAATAACCCTCGTTGGCGGTCGCCTTTACGGTAACTTCTGTGCCCTCGGTAAACATAGCCGTGTTGACGTTTTTGCCTACTATTTCCACCGAGCCCCTGTCGCCGAAATCCGCGCGCAGGCCTATGGAAACGCGGTAACTTACCGACTGATCGTACCACTTCGCCGTCAACTGCATATCGCCCGTTACGGGAGAGAGAAAATTCCACAATTTCCCGTAGTAATACCAACCGGCGAAGGTGAACCCGCTCCTTTCGGGCGCGCCCGGTTCTATGGCGGTATAACCTTCTTCCACCTGCTGGGACGGAACATTTACGCCTTCGCCCGCGTTGAAAGTTACGGTGTAATAATTAACGCCCGGCGAATTTTCTCCGCCGGTCTTACAGCCGACCGCGAAAAGGACCGCAGTCACTACGAGCGCGAACGCGGCCTTCTTCAAAAAATCAAAACTTCCGAACGTTTTCATATTTCATTCCCTTTGCAAATTTTTTTCGGCCGAAGTTATGCGACCGAGTATATAATACCACTAATCAATAATAAAAACAAGCGTTTTGTAAGCCTGAATTAACAACTTATATTTCCAAAGCGCCCTGTATTTTCCTTCAACGCGTCAATACTCAACTGTGATTTTTTCCATTCCGAAAGGTTTTATAACGTATTTTTCGGTGAAAATCCCCTTTTCGTTGCCGTCGTAACAATCGGGCATACGGAAATTGTACGGGGAGATGCCCGCTTCCGGCAAAGTGCAATGGAAAGGCCCGAGCATATTGCGCAAACTTGCCGAAAACGTGAGATTCAGGCGGTTTTCACCCTCGATGGTATCCACGATAACGCGGTTACCGAGCGTTGCCGAATAAGTCTTTCCGTTCACTTCGAGGCTAGCGGACGAATAATTTCCGCAAAGTTCTATAACCGCTTTTCCTTCAGGCGCTGTGAACTTTCCTTCAAACTTCATCTCTCCCGCAAAATAGGCGAAACCGTGTTCGGTAATACCGCCGACGGGAACATTATCG
>JAFTDZ010000106.1 GCA_017453885.1 Clostridia bacterium | reverse complement strand
GCTTGTTCACGATCAATCTTCCACGGGCGCCACGGTGTTTATCGAGCCGGAAGCCGTTCTCGAACTCAATAACGATCTTAAAACCGCAACGATAGAAGAAAGCGTTGAAATAGAGAAGATATTAAGCGATCTTTCGCATTCCATCGGGGCTATCTCCGTGCCTCTTTCAAACAATATCGATTATTTGAGCAATATCGACGTGGCTTTTGCCAAGGCGGAATACGCCTATAAAACGAAAGCCGTAAAGCCTCTTTTCAACGATGCGGGCAGGATAAATATCTTCAAGGGCAGGCACCCGCTTATTGATGCGGAAAAAGTTGTTCCTTTGAATATAGTTTTAGGTAAAGACTATAATTATCTGCTTATAACCGGCCCTAATACGGGTGGAAAAACCGTATCGCTCAAACTTGTGGGGCTGTTTTCGCTTATGGTTGCCACGGGGTTTTTCATTCCGTCCGCAGCGGGCAGCGAGGTTTCGTTTTTTGATAATATCTACGCCGATATAGGCGACGAACAAAGTATCGAGCAAAGCCTTTCCACTTTTTCGTCGCATATGAAAAATATAATTGAAATAATTTCAGTTGCAGACGAAAAATCCCTTGTTTTGATTGATGAAATAGGCGCAGGTACCGATCCGGACGAGGGTGGCGCCCTCGCGCAGGCGATAATCGAAAAGTTGCTTTCTTCCGGTAGTTACGGCATAATAACCACGCATTATTCAAGGCTTAAAGAATACGCGTATTCAAATAAAAAAATTATGAACGCGTGTATGGATTTCGACAGTAAAACCTTCGCTCCGGTCTATCGCATCGTTATCGGAATGCCGGGCAGTTCAAACGCCATAGAGATCTCGAAACGGTTGGGGCTCCCCGCAGAAATTGCCGACAGTGCTTACGGTTTATTGACCGAGAACAAGATCTCTTTCGAGAGCGTTCTTCGCGAGGCAGAGAAGTCGCGGCAGGAAGCGGAAAATATCAAAAACGAATATTACGCGCTCAGGAGAGAGGCGGAAGAAGAATCCGACCGGCTGAAAAACGATCGCGCAAAATTCGATCTGGAACGGCAGCGCTTTTTGCAGGGGGCGAGGGCTGAAGCCCGCCGCATCGTGAACGACAAGGCGGACGAGGCGGAAGAACTTCTCGAAGAAATAAAACAAATAATAAAAAAAGAAAATATCGACAGCGGAGACCTTATCGCCGCGAGGACGCTTAAAAACAAAATAGAAAACGTTAAGTACGACGTTTCCGATCAGGACGATAAACCCGCCGATCTAAAGCCCGTTGACGTCAATAAACTGAAAGCGGGCGACGAGGTTTACGTTCAGTCGATGGACGCTATCGGCACAGTAGCCAAAATATCTCCGAAAAAAAACGAGGCGGAAGTTTCCGTAGGTTCCGTAAGGCTTAACGTAAAACTGTCATCGCTTTTCGCAGTTAAAGGAAAATCGCAGAAAAAATCTAAAAATCAAGTTACTTTTACGCGTGACGTAAACACCTCTGTTTCCCCTTTGGGAGAGGTGAACGTAATAGGTAAAACCGTTGACGAAGCCCTTTTGGAAGTCGAGAAGTTTATCGACGAATGCGTGGTTGCCGGCGTCGGCGAGGCGCGCATAGTCCATGGCAAAGGAATGAATATTCTCGGCAAGGCTATACAAGGGTATCTCAAAAAGCACCCGAGCGTCGGAGAATACCGTTACGGCGTTTACGGCGAGGGGGAAAAAGGCGTTACTGTTATCAAACTCAAATAGTTGTTTTTGAGTTTCGGTTGTGTTATAATATTAAGGCTTTCGGCGCAAGGAGGATAAAATGAACGAAGTCCGCTATGAAGAAACGGCTTTCCCGTACGATTATTCCAAACAGAAAATTTATTATATCATCTTGAGGGTCATACTCGGAGTTGTCATCGCGGGTACGGTCTTATTCGCTTTTTTGTCGTTTCTTGCCGTTCCGCTTAACGAGTGGCTCGGCCCGCTTATCTTCATCGTATGGTGGGTGGGGTTCATCGTCTTGCTTGAATTTTTCAAAACCAAACTCTACAACTGTTACGATTTCATCTTCGTCAGCGGAGACGTTCGTATAATCAAGGTCGTAAATACCCGAAAACGCAAGAAAATGATAATTTTCGACAGCAAGGACGTGTTTCAGATAGGTCGTTACGACAGCGAAACCTACCGTAAAATAAAAAACACGCCGGGCATAAAAACGATTTTCGCCCCTACAAACAAAAGCGTTGTCGAGGCGCAAAAGTTCTATATCGCCACCGTGCTTGACGGGGTAAAATATCTCGTCGTTCTCGAATGTACGGAAAAGTTTCTCCGTTATATCCTTCAATATTGCGGCAAACCCGTGCTTGAAAAGGAGTATTGATGCTTTATTTTGATAACGCGGCGACTTCCGCACCCATTCCGCAGGCTTTTGATTTCGCCTGTAAATATATAGAATCTTTCTACAATCCCTCGGCGCTCTATTCCAAAGGAATAGAAGTTTCGTCGTTCATATCGGAAGCAAGGGCTTTTCTTGCCTCGTCTTTTTGCGCGCCGGGTTACGAATGTATTTTCACTTCCGGCGGGACCGAGGCGGACAACACGGCGGTTTTTTACGCGAAAAGGGGCAACGCCGTAATTACTTCGGGGGAACATTCCGCCGTTTACGAACCTTTCCGCGCGCTCGGCGCAAGGGGGGTGGAAACGAGGTACGCGAAACTAAGCGCGGATGGATCGGTAAACGTTGCCGACCTTCTTTCGCTTATCGACGACAAGACTTCGTTTGTGTCCGTCGTTCACGTAAACAATGAAACGGGCGCCGTAAACGACGTGAACGCAATAGCGGAACAAGTCAAAAAAATAAACCATAAAACCGTGTTTCATTCTGACGGAGTGCAAGCGTTCGGCAAAATCCCGTTTCGCTTGTCAAGGTTTGTCGACGCGTATTCGGTAAGCGCGCATAAGATAGGCGGCTTAAAGGGAACGGGCGCGTTGTTCAAGTCCGGAACCCTTGCTTTGCACCCGCTTATTTACGGGGGCGGGCAGGAAAACGGCCTTCGCAGCGGAACTGAAAACGTGTTCGGCATAGCCGCTTTTTACAGGGCGGCAACGGAAAGACTTCATTCCGTAAAAGATAATTACGAAAGAGTAAAAAGGGTAAAAAACGCATTTGTTTCCGTCCTCGATAGGGAAAATATCGAGATCGTTTCAGGCGAAAACGCATCTCCTTACATAGTTTGCCTGACCGCGCCCGGGCTTAAGGGCGAAGTGTTGCAGCATATGCTCGAGGAGCAGGGAGTGATCGTCGGAACGGGGGCGGCGTGCGCGTCACGGCATCGCCACAGCAGAATACTGAAGGAGTGCGGATATTCCGAAAGGCAACTCGAGGGAGTTTTGCGCGTAAGTTTTTCGCCCGAAACGAAGGAGACGGAAGCGGCGTTCTGCGCGGAAAAAATAAACGGAGCGGTAGCCTCCCTCAAAAAAGTAATAAGGTAAGGTATGCTGAATCTATGGAAAGAATAATCATCGTAAGATATTGCGAAATACACCTTAAAGGTAAAAACAGAAGTTTCTTCGAAAACCTTCTCGAAAACAATATAAGAAAGATCCTCGCCGATATACCGTGCGAAACGGTGCGGGCGCAAAGCCGTTACCTCGTCAGGAATTTTGCCGATGAAGATTACGAATTTATACTGAATAAACTAAAAAAAGTCAGCGGAATACATTCAATGAGCCTCGGCTACAAGGTGAATACCGACTTTGCCGAAATAAGCGAATGCGCCGTGGAAATAATGCGGTACAAATGCGGTACCTTCAAGGTGGAAACGAACAGGGCGGATAAAAAATATCCGAAAACTTCGGTGGAAATAAGCCGCGACCTCGGCGGTGTTTTGCTTGAAAACAATCGAATGCTGAAGGTTGACGTGATTTCGCCCGAACATATTTGTTACGTTGACTTAAGAGAGGACGGCACTACCTATCTTTACTGCGACACGGTAAAGGGGATAGGCGGTATGCCGGTAGGAAGTTCGGGCAGGGGAACGATAATGATTTCCGGCGGGATAGACAGCCCCGTCGCGGCGTTTATGATGGCGAAGCGCGGCATGCGCCTCTCCGCGGTGCATTTTCACAGTTTCCCTTATACCGGCGAGGCTGCTAAACGCAAGGTGATAGACCTTACGAAGATAATTTCCGAATATTCCGGCGGCGTGGATCTTCACGTTGTATCATTCACGAAGATACAGGAAGCGATTCACGAAAACTGCCCCGAAGAAATGATGATAACGCTGATGCGCAGGTTTATGTTCCGTATAACCCAACGTATATCGGAAAGTATAGGCTCGCAGGCGATCATTACGGGGGAGAGCCTCGGTCAGGTGGCGAGCCAGACGATAGAGAGCATAACCACGTCTAACGCCGTGGTCACCATGCCCGTTTTAAGGCCGCTTATAGGCTTCGACAAGTTGGAAATAATCGATATAGCCAAGAGAATAGGCACTTATGAAACTTCCATTTTGCCTTACGAGGATTGCTGTACGGTATTTTTGCCGAAGTATCCTTTGATAAAGCCCAGAATAGACAGAGTTCTCGAGGCGGAAAGTAAACTCGACGCGGAATCCCTTATCGAGGACGCGCTCGGCAAAACGGAGATAATAGAACTGTGAGCGGCGATTTTATAAAAAAGGATTCTCCCGCGGGGAAAGTCAGGCGTTGCCGGTACTGCGGAGAGATATTGCAGGAAGGTTCGGAATACTGCGATAATTGCGGAAGAAGGGTGAGCGGCGACGATAAGGGTTACGCGCCCGTTTCGGACAGAAAGGCGGCTATCATAAGATGGATAGTGGGCGCCGTGCTCGTGGCGGTGTTCCTTATTTTATATTTCACACTTAAAAAATAACGGCTAAAACGCGGCGGGCGAATATATTTTTTATTTGCGGGAATAATCATAGTATCCTGCCGCTCAAGCGGCAAATACGGGAGGACGCTATGAGTAAAAGCAAAAAGAAAAACAGAGTTGTAAGGCTTACCGAACAGGATTACGATAACTATATCATGAGTCTGAAGGACGAGGAGCCGGTAAAGGCGGTGAAAAAAGCCGAAGATAAATTCGACGATACCGGCGCTTAAATCAAAATGCAGTAAAATAAGGTCTTTCAAACTTTCCCTGCGGGATATTTCCGCGGGGATTTTTATTTTGCATAAAAGGACACAATTTATTTATTATATAATCTTTTGTGATGAATTCGGATAAAAACTGTTGAAATATGCAAGTTTTTGTTTTATAATAGGCGCATAAAATCTTATAATGGAGGAGTTTTGGAGGTTTTTTAATGGACAGAGTTGAACTACTGAAAAACAGGCGTGAAAAACTTCTGGAATCCGGTTCGGAGATCAGAAAAAAAATCGCGTCGATAATCGATGAAGGCAGTTTTGTCGAACTGTCTTCTTACAGTTTTTCCAAGAATGAATTTTACGGAGAAACCGCCGAAGGCGAAGGCGTGGTGACGGGATTTGCGACAGTGGAGGGCAATCCGTGTTATATTGTGGCGCAGAATGCGAAGGTGCTTTCCGGCGGAGTAAGTAAGGCGAATTGCGATAAGATATGCAAAACGCTTATAGCGGCGCAGAACAATTCTACGCCGGTAATATATTTTCTCGACAGTAAAGGCGTGCAGATAGGCGAGGGCGTAAACGTTCTCGAAGGCATTGCGGACGTGCTTTACGAAATGAACGAACTTCGCGGCAACGTTCCGCAGTTCGCCGTAATAGACGGCGATTGCTTCGGTTCATTCGCGCTTATAGCGGCGGCATGCGATTTTACTTTCTATACCGAAAACGCCTGCGTAAGTTATGCGGCGCCGTCTGTGATAGCCGCCGCTTCGAATAAACCCGCAACGAAAGCCGAAGTAGGCGGAACGGCTTCCGTAGCCGCTACGGGTATTGCCGAATTTATCGTCAAAAACATCGAGGAGATCAAAGGGACGATAGTCGATCTTCTCGATTTATTGCCGGATACCGGCGTTGCGGTAACGGACGCGGAAGACGACCTCAACAGAACTTCTCCCGAACTCAATTCTTCCGTCGATGCGGACAGCCTTATCAAAGCGGTTTTCGACGACGGAAAAGCCGTTGAACTCGGCTCGGGTTTTGCGCCGGAAGTGGCGTGCCTTCTCGGCAGAATAGGGGGTATTTCGGTCGCCTCGTTAATGTTCCGCGGGGGAGAGAGCGGCGTGGAACTTACGTCTTCTATCGCGGAAAAGATAAATAACTTTTTGGGTATAGCGGCGGATTACGGCCTACCGCTCGTAAACTTCGTAAACGCGAAGGGAATATCCCGTTCCTACGAGGTGGGCAGATCCACTGTTTTAACTAAAATATCGAATATCGTTTACAATATAAAAGATCTCACGAAGATAAGCGTGGTTTACGGCAAAGCCGTAGGGCTCGGCTATTCTCTGTTTGCCGCCAAGGCGATGGGATACGATTACTCTTACGCTTTCTGTAACGCGCAGATATCCCTTTTCGACGGGGTGGAAGGCGCTCGGGTAGAGTTTGACGGCGTCAGGTTTGACAACGAAGAAGAATTTGTCAGGAAGTACGCCGAAGAAAATCAGGATCCGATCAATGCGGCAAAGGGCGGTTATATAGATAATATAATCGAACCGCAATTCGTCCGCCAGTATCTTATTTCTTCGTTGCAGATGTCCGTGAGGTAATAAAATGCTCGGTAATTTACTTATGTCGGACGCGCTCACCGGCGTCGTAACTTTTTTCCTCGGAATGGCGGTAGTGTTCTTCGGGATAGCCGTACTCGTACTCGTGGTGTGGGCGGTCGGAAAGATATTGAACGCCCGCAATAAAAAAACGGAAAAAAAGGCGGAAAAGCCCGTAGAAAAGGCGACCGAACCGCCCGCGGAAGAAGGTATTCCCGCGCCCGTAGTTGCCGCCATAACCGCGGCAATATATGCTTATTTGCAGGCAAACAATGAAAAATGCGAATTCACAGTTAAGAAAATCATCAAAAGGAGTTAATTTATTATGCGTAATTTTATAATAACCGTTGACGGTCATCAATATGAAGTAGGCGTTGAAGAAGTAGGCGCCGCACAAGTTTCCGCGCCTGTACAGGCAGCGCCCAAGGCGTCCGCGCCCGCTCCCAAAGCGGCTTCGGCAGCGCCCGCCGGCGGAACGCAAATGAAAGCGCCGATGCCCGGTATGATCTCCGGCTTCAAGGTGGAAAACGGCGCGAGCGTAAAGAAAGGGCAGGTAGTGCTCGTATTCGAGGCAATGAAGATGGAAAACGATCTCACCGCTCCGTGTGACGGAGTTATCACTTTTAACGTTCAGAAAGGCGCCACCGTAGATACAGGCGCGGTAATAGCCACCATCGCGTAAGGAGAAGGGTAAATGCAATTTATACTTAATTCCCTGTGCGCGGAAGGCATAGGCGATATGTTCAAAAATCTGTGGGAAAGCACGGGTATAGTTCAGGGTACGTGGGAAAATTACGTGCTTATACTCGTATCGTTCTTGCTGATGTATCTCGCAATAGTGAAAAAATTCGAGCCGCTTCTCCTTTTGCCTATCGCTTTCGGTATGTTTTTCATAAATCTTCCGGGCGCGAGAGAGGTGCTTTGGGGAGTGGAGATTCCCGGCAGCCCTACGCATGAAGTAACACCGGAATCGAGGGGGCTTATATGGTATTTGTTCCGCGGCGTAGAGTGGGTAATATTCCCGCCGCTGATATTTTTAGGTATAGGCGTAATGACCGATTTCGGTCCGCTTATCGCCAACCCCAAAAGTATGTTTTTAGGCGCCGCCGCTCAACTCGGCGTGTTCCTTACGTTCCTTGTCGCTTCCGTTATGCCGGATTTTACGCTGTTCGGTCAACAAATGGGCTTTACCATCAAGGAAGCGGGGGCTATCGGAATAATCGGCGGGGCTGACGGCCCTACCGCAATTTACGTTACGCAGAAACTCGCGCCGCATCTCCTGTCGTCTATAGCGATAGCGGCATATTCTTACATGGCGTTGATACCGGTAATTCAAAAGCCCATCATGCGCCTTCTCACTACAAAGAAGGAGAGGGCTATCAAGATGGCGCAACTGCGTAAAGTTTCCAAATTCGAAAGAATAATATTCCCGTTGGTGGTGTGCCTTGTGGTCGGGTTGCTCCTTCCCACGGCTATGCCGCTTCTCGGAATGTTGATGCTCGGCAATTTAATGCGCGAGTCCGGCGTGGTCGGCAGGCTTACCGATACCGCGCAGAACGGGCTTATGAATACCATAACGATATTTCTCGGCGTATGCGTAGGGACAAAGGCTTACGGCAGCACTTTCCTGAATTTCCAGACGATATTTATAATTTTGCTCGGTCTCGTCGCGTTCAGTATGGGCACAATAGGCGGGCTTCTCGTCGGGAAACTTATGTGCAAGTTGAGCGGGGGAAAGATAAATCCCCTTATCGGTTCGGCAGGCGTTTCCGCCGTGCCTATGGCTGCGCGAATCTCGCAGGATGTAGGCAGGGAAACCGATCCGGACAATCACCTTCTTATGCACGCTATGGGGCCGAACGTCGCGGGCGTTATCGGTTCCGCAATAGCCGCGGGCGTACTGCTCGCCGTTTGCGGCGGATAAAATTTTTCGCGGTTCCCGTCTTGCGGGATCGGCAACAAAATTCGTAGGAGATTTTTATAATTATTATGGCAAAAAAAGTTTTGATAACAGATACTATTTTGAGGGACGCACATCAATCGCAGGCGGCTACGCGCATGCGTATCGACGAGATGATACCCGTCCTCGATCGGTTGGATGATATAGGTTATTATTCTCTTGAAGCGTGGGGCGGAGCGACGTTCGATTCCTGTATGCGTTTCCTTAACGAAGATCCCTGGGAGAGGTTGAGAACGCTTAAAAAGTACCTTAAAAAAACGCCTATACAGATGCTTCTCCGCGGGCAGAACCTGCTCGGTTACAAGCATTACGCGGACGACGTGGTGGAAAAATTCGTCGAGGCGTCCATAAGAAACGGCGTTTCCATCGTTCGCGTGTTCGACGCTTTGAACGATCCCAGAAATATGGAGACCGCCATGAAGGCGATCAAAAAGTACGGCGGCGTTTGCGAGGCGGCAATATGTTACACCACAAGCCCCGTTCACACAACCGATTATTTTGTAAAACTCGCAAAGCAACTTGAAGATATGGGCGCCGACAATATCTGCATAAAGGATATGGCAAACATTCTTCTCCCTTATACCGCTTACGAACTCGTCACGAAGTTGAAACAGGTACTTAAGCCTGAAACGAAAATACATCTGCACACGCATAATACCGCCGGCACGGGAGATATGGTCGTCCTCAAAGCGATCGAAGCGGGGTGCGATATCGTGGATACGGCGCTTTCGGCGCTTGGCAACGGCACTTCGCAACCGGCAACGGAACCGATAATCGCAACGCTTAAAGGAACGGAGTACGACACGGGCATCGACCTTAACAAACTACTGCCGATAACCGAACATTTCCGCGGCGTTGCCGACAGGTTGACCAAAGACGGTTTCCTTTCGCCAAAAGTTCTTAAAGTTGATATAAACACGCTTATTTATCAGGTTCCGGGCGGAATGCTTTCCAACCTTATTTCTCAACTCAAGCAGCAGAACAAGTCAGATAAACTTACGGAAGTTCTCGAAGAAGTTCCGAGGGTGAGAAAGGATTTCGGATATCCTTCGCTCGTCACGCCTACCAGCCAGATAGTGGGTACGCAGGCGGTCCTCAACGTTCTCGCAGGCGAGAGATATAAGATGGTCACCAAGGAATCGAAAGGACTACTTAAAGGAGAATACGGCAAACTCCCAGGAGAGCCGGATCCGGAAGTAGTGAAGAAGATCGTCGGCAACGAAAAGATAATAACCTACAGACCTGCCGACGATATTGCCCCAGAATATGAAAAATACAAGTCCGAAATGATGGAATGGTACACGCAAGAGGAAGATGTTCTATCTTACGCGCTGTTTAATCAGGTGGCGGTCAATTTCTTCAAATACAGAATGGCGAGGGACAAGGGCGTAGATAAAGACCTTGCCGACAATAAAGATAAGGTATATCCGGTATAATCATGAATATTCTTATTTGCAATGACGACGGTATCGATAGCGAGGGCTTATTAGTCCTCGCTAAATGTCTTTCAAAGGAACATAACGTTTTAGTGGTCGCACCCGACGGAAACAGATCCGCATTCGCGCATTCGCTCACCATAAACGCCGATCTGAAATTCAGGGAAGTTGAGGCGGGCGGTTTGTTCAAGGCGTATTCAATTTCCGGAACACCTGCCGATTGCGTTAAATTTGCCTTGCATACCTTTCCGTCGTTCGGCATAGAACTTGTCTGCTCCGGCATCAATGCGGGATCGAATATAGGTACCGACGTGTTGTATTCGGGTACCGTTTCGGCGGGGCTCGAGGCTAATTGTCTGGGGCTTCCGGCAATAGCGTTTTCATCCGTCGTCCACAGGGGCAACAAGTTTGATACGTGTGGCGTAATTGCAAAAAAAATCGTAGATAAATTAAAGGATAATCTTTCTTCGGAGTTTACATATAACGTGAACATACCTAACCTTGACGCCGACGAAATAAAAGGGGTTAAGATCACAAAACTCGGCATTCAATTATATACGGACAGATACGTCAGAACGAGCGACGATACGTACAGGCTCGAAGGTGAACCGAAGGAACACGATCTGAACGATTCCGACTGCGACGTAGAGTGGATAAAGAAGGGATACGTTACCGTTACGCCCGTTCTTCTCGATAAGACCGATTATAAAACCTTAAACAAACTCGGAAGGGAATTGAAGTTATGAAGGTCGGAGTGATAGGCGGCGGAGCGGCGGGACTTATGGCGGCTTACGCCGCTTCCTTGAAAGACGAAGTCACGCTCTTTGAAAAGAACGAAAAACTCGGTAAAAAAATTTATATAACGGGCAAAGGGCGGTGCAACGTTACCAACGACTGCGAGCCCGAAGAATTTATAAAAAACGTCGTTTCAAATCCTAAATTCCTTATCGGCGCGGTCTATTCGTTCCCGCCGAGGAATCTTATGGAACTCGTTTCGTCAAACGGCGTTCCGCTCAAAACGGAGAGGGGTAACAGAGTTTTTCCCGTTTCGGATAAAGCGAGCGACATAACCGGCTGTTTCGAAACGCTCTTGAAAAAAAACGGCGTAAATATCCTTCTCGGCACGGAAGTTTCTTCGGTAATTACCGAAAACGGTCGCGCCACAGGCGTCAAAACCGTTGACAGAGAATTTATTTTTGATAAAATAATAATATGTACCGGCGGTTTGAGTTATCCGCTCACGGGTAGCACGGGGGACGGTTACCGCTTTGCGGGAATCGCGGGGCATTCGGTCGTCGCTCCCGCGCCCGCTCTCGTGGGGATAAATCTCAAGGGCGGGGATCACGTCGCCCTGCAGGGCTTATCGCTGAAAAACGCGGGGATAAGTATTTTTTCGGGAAATAAAAAGATATTTTCCGATTTCGGCGAAATGCTTTTTACGCATTTCGGCGTATCGGGGCCGGTCATCCTATCCGCGTCAAGCAGGATAAACCGCGCGGAAGTCCGCGGCATGAAACTTTCTATCGATCTGAAACCCGCTTTGAACGAAGAAACACTCGACGCGCGCATATTGCGCGATTTCGACGCGTATAAAAACAAAGATTTTTCCAACGCGTTATTCGATTTATTGCCGCGGGCGATGATACCCGTGGTAATCGGGCGTTCGGGAATCGATCCGTCGAAAAAGATCAACGAGGTCACGGCGAAGGAGAGAAAAACTTTACTTCATATCCTTAAAGATATTGAATTTGAAATCGATTCGTTAAGACCTGTCGAAGAAGGAATAATTACCGCGGGCGGCGTTTCCGTTAAAGAAATAAACCCGAAAACGATGGAAAGCAAATTAGTTAAAGGGCTGTATTTTGCCGGAGAAGTCCTTGACGTGGACGCGTTGACCGGAGGTTTTAACCTTCATATCGCGTTTGCAACGGGGTATGCGGCTGGTATTGCCGGGTGAAAGGAGAATTATGGAACATTTTAACGTGGCTTTGGACGGGCCTTCCGGCAGCGGAAAGAGCACGGCGGCAAAAGCCGTTTCAGGCAAACTGAACATATTGTATCTCGATACGGGCGCAATGTATCGGGCAACGGCGCTCAAAGCGATAAAATGCGGCGTGGATTGCCTCGATGAAGAAGGCGTGAAGAAATTCATCGACGACATAGATATAAAGATAGAATATCGCGACGGAAGTCAACACACCTTGCTCGACGGGGAAGACGTTTCTTTGAAGATTCGCGAAAATCACGTTTCTATGAAGGCGTCCGACATATCTTCCCTGAAGTGCGTCAGGTTGAAGATGGTGGAACTTCAAAGAAAAATAGCGTCGGAAATGTCCTGCGTTCTCGACGGGCGGGATATAGGTTCCTTCGTATTGCCGGACGCGAAGTTCAAATTTTACATCACCGCCGACGCGGACGTGCGCGCCCGCCGCAGACAGAAGGAACTTGCCGAAAGGGGACAGACGGTGGATTTCGAAACTCTCAAAAAAGAGATAGAACAAAGGGATTATAACGATTCTCACAGGGAATTCGCCCCCCTTAAAAGGGCGGACGACGCGATACTTATCGACACTTCCGATATGTCTGCGGAAGAGGTGGCGGAAAAAATTCTCGGCGTAATAGGAGCGAGCAATGTTTTATAAGATTATACGACCGATTCTGATGCTTTTTATGTTGATATTTTATCCGCGCAAAATATACGGCAAAGAAAATATCCCGAAGAAAAATCACGTGGTGGTTTGCAATCATTTCGGAAAGATAGACGTTTTCTTTATAGGCAGTATGTATAAAGGAAAGACGTATTTTCTCGCAAAGCATGAACTTCTCGATAAGAAACTGCATAATAAGGTCATACGTTCTCTCGGCGGCATTCCCGTTCAGAGGGACGGCGTTGACCTCGATTGTATAAGAGAGGGGCTCAAGGTCCTCAAGGCGGGTTACAGGCTCGCCATCTTTCCCGAAGGCAGAAGGAATTTCAAGAACGACGAACTTCAGGAACTCAAACCCGGTTCGGCAATGTTCGCGTTCAAGGCGAAGGTGCCCATTCTTCCCGTTATAATGGAGAAGAAGGCGCACGTTTTCAGAAAGGCAAATCTTCTCGTGGGCAAGCCCGTTTATCTCGACGAATATTTCGGCCGCCCGTACAACACGGAATTAAGCGAAGAACTCAACGAAAAGGTCCGCGTCGCCATGCTCGAAACGCAGGCGGATCTCCGCGCGATGCTCAAGGATAAGCGCGAAAAGAAAAAAAGATGAATATCGTAAAGACGAAGTTTTCCGGTTTTTGCGACGGGGTTACGAGGGCTGTAAGAACGGCGGAAGGCCTTGCCGGCGAAGGCGTGTATATCCTCGGCGAGTTGGTGCATAACGAACGCGTGACGGAAAGGCTTCGCTCTCTCGGCGCGGTCACGGTGAACTCTCCCGAAGAAGTGCCCGACGGGGCGAAGGCGATAATTCGTTCGCACGGCGCCGGCAGGAGCGTTTACGAAGAATTTGCCGCAAGGGGAATAGAAACGATCGATTGCACCTGCCCGTTCGTAAAACGGATACACGAACTCGCCGCGAAGTATTCCGCCTTGGGCTTTACCGTGGTGATAGCGGGAAAAAAGGGGCATCCGGAGATAGAGGGGATAGAAGGTTGGTGCGAAGGCGAATGCGTTGTGGTTGCGGACGAAACCGCCGATTTGTCCTTTCTCGAGGGTAAAAACGCGTGTCTGCTGGCCCAAACGACCTTCAACGAGGCTGTTTTTAATAAAATTTTAGAAAATGTTGTTAAAATTTGCAAAAAAACAGTTGAAATATTTAATACAATTTGTTATACTACTAAAGAGCGGCAAAAAGAGGCTGTTACAATAGCGGAACATTGTGATTGCGTTTTGGTTATCGGGAGCGGAAAGAGCAATAACGCCCTGAAACTTTTGGAAATGGTAAAACCCCGGTGTGAGAATGCTTATTTGATATCCGACGTAGCCGATCTCGAAAAAGTAAATTTTAATAATTTTATTAACGTGGGTGTCGTAAGCGGCGCGTCGACGCCGCCCGAACTCATACAGGAGGTTTTCTTAAACATGGAGAATAATACTGAAGTTAAGGCTTTGAATGAAATGGAAGAAGCCGTTGCGAAAATGGACGAGCAGTCCACCAAATTCAGGAGGGGGCAAAAAATCACCGCAACTATTTCTTCGGCGACAGACGAAGGCTTGGCGCTGTATATCAACAACACTAAAAAAGAAATCGTTCTCCCAAAAGAAGAACTCGTAACCGAAAATTACAACAAAGACGATTACAAAGATAAGATAGGCGAAGAAATCGAAGTAATGATCGTCGGTCTCAATCCCGTTAAACTCTCGCAGATCGCTATCGCGAAGTTAAAGGAAGAGGAAGAGACGATCGCGAGCATCAGAGACGGTCAGGTCTTCAACGTAACAGTCGATGGTTCCAACAAAGGCGGTCTTACGGGTAAGTTGGGTTCTTACAGCGTCTTTATTCCGTCGTCGCAGATCAGAATAGGTTTCGTAAAAGATCTCGAAAAGTACGTCGGCAAAACGTTGAGGTGCAAAGCCGAGAAGATCGAGAGCGGCGAGAGGAGAAAACAGATCGTCGCTTCGCAAAGAGTGATACTCGAGGCCGAAAAGGCAGAGAGAGACGCCGCCCGCAAGGCGAAGGAAGAAGCGTTTTTCTCCGCAATATCCGTCGGCGATATAATCAAAGGAACGGTCGTTCGTTTTGCTCAGTTCGGCGCGTTCGTTGACGTGAACGGTTTCGATTGCCTCGCTCACATTTCCGACCTGTCCTGGACGAATATCAAGAACTGCTCGGAAGTGCTCGAATTAAATAAGGAATACGAATTCAAAATTCTTTCCATAGATACCGAAAGCAAAAAAGTTTCCCTCGGTTACAAACAACTTCAGCCGAGGCCGTGGGATCTCGTTGCCGAAAAGTATAACGTTGGCGACGTGGTCAAGGGTACCGTAGTCAGAATTACCAAATTCGGCGCGTTCGTCGAAGTGGAAAAGGGTGTGGACGGGCTCGTTCACGTTTCCCATATCTCGCACGAATGGCTCGAAGATCCTTCTACCGCCGTGTCCGTAGGGCAGGAAGTGGAAGTCAAGATTCTCGGAATAGATACCGAGGCGGAAAAGATGAATTTATCCATCAAGGCGCTTCAACCCGTTCCGGAAGGTCTTGAACGTCCTTCCAGGCAGAAGAAGGAGAAAGAGGGTGATGCGACCGCCGAAAAGCCCGCCAGAGAGAGGAAGCCCAGAAAGCAGGCTGCCGAAAGCGACGAGATGCGCGAGTGGAATGAAGACACCGAAGGCGGCGCTTCGATTGCCGAATTGCTCGGTGGAAATAACTGATAATTAATTATTATTTACCGAAGGCGATCTGTTTCAGATGGATTGCCTTCATTTTTTACATATCATGTGGAAGGAAATTATAACGGATAACGACATCGGGCTTATCGTGTCGCTCTTTAACGACGGCGCGGCGCTCCTTTCCGTAAGTTACGACGCTTGCGGTGAAAATTCGTGTAAAAACGACGTTCGCACCGCAGTCCTGCGCTTTTCGGCGGATAAGCCGTTCAGACTCAAATTCGTCGGCGTAAACTGTCTGCATATCGTTCCGATAACCACGGGCAGTATCGCGGTAAAAGAAGTTGCCGCCGGCAGGTTCGGCAAACTGTTTTTCTGGGCGGACGACGCGTATTTCAACGTTACCGAGCCGGATACTTCGCTCACTTACGCGATAGCCGAAAAGATTTTTCTCGAAAGATGATTTTTCATATAAAGCAAAAATCGTTAAGGCTTAAAATAAAGGTCGTATTATGTACGTTTTAACGCTGAAAAAGAACGAGGAAAAGCGTATTCTCAACGGGCATCCGTGGGTTTACGCCAACGAAGTAGCGAAGATAGAGGGCAAGGACGCTCAAGGCAGCATCGCCAAGGTCTGCGGCAACGACGGCAGGTTTATAGGTTACGGCTATATAAATCATTTGTCAAAAATAATCGTCCGCATTCTGACCTATCGCGACGAACCTATCGACCGTAAGTTTTTTTACGACCGGATAAAGGCGTCGAACGATCTTCGCCTCGCTTTGGGGTACCGCAATAACTACAGGGCTGTATTCGGCGAAAACGATCTTTTGCCCGGGCTTATAGTCGATAAGTACGGCGAATATCTTTCCGTTCAGTTGCTCACTCTCGGAATGGAAGTCCGCAAGCAAATGATAACGGATATCCTCGTCGAAATATTTTCGCCCAAGGGCATTTACGAGCGGAGCGACGTTACAGTGAGGGAAAAAGAGGGGCTTCCTCTTGTAAAAGGCGCGCTGTACGGCAGTTTCGATCCCGTAGTAACCATTGAAGAAAACGGAATAAAAATGCTTGTCGATCTCGAAAACGGTCAAAAAACAGGATATTTCCTTGATCAGAAAGAAAATCGGGCGAACCTTGCGCGTTACGTGCGCGGCAAAACCGTTCTCGACTGTTTTTCCAACGTCGGCGGGTTTGCTATGAACGCCGCGGCAAACGGCGCAAGTTCCGTTCTCGCTATCGATATAAGCCGTACCGCGGTGGATTATATAGAAAAAAACGCTGCGCTCAACGGTTTTACGAATATAGAAACGCTCTGCGCCGACGTATTTGAAAAACTTCGCGATTTTCGCAAAGAGGGCAGAAAGTTCGGCGTAGTCGTTCTCGATCCTCCCGCGTTCACAAAGAGCAAGGACACCGTCAAAGAGGCGTACAGAGGGTATAAGGACGTAAATATTCAGGCGTTAAAACTCGTTGAAAAAGGCGGTTTTCTTGTAACTTGCAGTTGTTCGCAACACCTTACGGTAAATCTTTTCAACGAGATGATAAAGGAGAGCGTGGCGCAGTCGGGCGTTCGCGCCAAAATGATAGAATTCAGAACGCAGTCGCGCGATCACGGCACGCTTATAGGCCTTGACGAAGGCTTGTATCTCAAAGTCGCCGTCCTCGCGATAGTGGGGTGATATTATGCCGAGAAGAAAGAGTAAAAAATTAACCGTTTTGTTGCCTGCCTGGGTGATAATAATCATTTTTATCGTCGCTTTTGCTTTTTATTTCTTTTATTTGAAAGATGGCCTCGGTTTGAAAAACGGCAATAACGAAGGCAACGGCAGCAGCGTCGAAAATAGCGGAAACGGCGATTTTTCCGCTGCGGTTCCCGCGGGGTTTGAAAATCTGCCCGACGGCGGTAACGGAAATCTGAACATTTATTTTCTTGACGTCGGTCAGGGCGATTGTATGATAATAAAATTTCCCGACGATAAAACGATGATAATAGATTCCGGCAACACGAGTTCTACGAACGAGAAAAAGATCAAGGAATTTACCGATTTTTTACATATAGAAACGTTTGATTATATGCTTTTGACGCATGCCGACGCCGACCACGTAGGCAATTTCGGTTACGTTTTCGAAACTTACGATGTGAAAAAAGTTTTTCGCCCGAACGTTCTATCGACCAATAAAAACGCCGGCGCTCTCAACGACGGTATGAACGTAGGCTTTACCGACGCGCAAGGCGGTAAAGTATCGAGTTCCAACGCGTATTACAATTTCCTTCTCGGTATGCAGAACGAGGCGGGGTGCGAGTGGGAAGTGTTCAATAAAAACAGCGATTTCAGCGGAATATATACAACAGACGGCAAAGATTATGAATATAAATTTGACTTTTTAACCCCCGTTGCGGAAGTTTCGCAGATAAAATATAAAAACGCAAACGATTATTCTCCCATCGTTTCGCTTTCTTACAACGGAACGGTAATTCTTCTGACGGGTGACGCGGAAAACGCAATGGAGAACGAATTTCTCTCCGGCTATAAAAATTCCTACCCCGATTGCGACCTTATAAAAGTGGGGCATCACGGCGCGGAAACTTCGAGCAAGCAGGAATTTCTCTCGGCGGTCAAACCCGAATACGCCGTTATTCAATGCGGCGTTACCAAATCATATCAGCACCCGCGGCAGATGATTCTCGACAGGTTGCAAGCGATGCAGGCGAGCGTTTACAGAACGGATAAGAACGGCGATATTGCAATTTCGATAAGTTACGAGGACGGTTATACATTTTCTTCGTCACATATCTATTGCAGAAACTCCGACACTTCCGAAAACTACATCGGCGGCGACACCGTCTATAAAAATGCGCAGTCCTTAAGGCTTTACGCCAGACGTAAATTTAGTTAAAAACGCCTGAAATCATAAGCGATTTTCAGGCGTTTCGTTTATTTTGTTTTAGATAGTTGTTTCAATCTTAATTCCTTGTTCAGTATCCGTTTGCGAAGGCGAATGCTCTTCGGGGTACACTCTACCAATTCGTCGTCCGCAATGAATTCGAGGCATTGTTCGAGGCTTAAAACGGTAGGGGTAATAAGTTTCAATGCGTCCTCGCTGCCGGATGCGCGGTTATTCGTAAGTTGCTTCTTTTTGCACACGTTCACGCACAGATCTTCCTCGCGCGAGTTTTCTCCTACGACCATACCTTCGTAAACTTCCACGCCGGGGCCGATAAACAGGCGGGAACGTTCCTGCGCATTAAATAAGCCGTAGGAAGTGGTGGTGCCCGTTTCGTGTACTACTACCGAACCGCGCGTTCTCTCGTTCACGTCGCCTTTATACGGCTCGTAACCGTTAAAAACGTGGTTCATCACGCCGAAGCCCTTCGTATCCGTCAGCATTTCGCTCCTGTAACCGAAAAGGCAACGGGCGGGTATGTTGAATTCGAGTTTCGTTCCGCCTCTGTCGTCGCTCGTCATGGAGATAAGGTCGCCCTTTCTCGCGCCTATCTTGTTCATAACGGCGCCAACGTATTCGTCGGGCACGTCCACTACGAGAAGTTCCATCGGCTCGTAAGTTTTTCCTTCTATTTCCTTGAAAATAACCTTCGGGCGGGAAACCTGGAACTCGTATTCCTCGCGCCGCATATTCTCTATAAGAATGGAAAGGTGCAGTTCGCCTCTCCCGTAAACCTTAAAGCAATCCGCCGTGTCGGTTTCCTCAACGCGCATGCTTACGTTCGTTTCCACTTCCTTGAAAAGGCGGGCGCGCAGGTGGCGAGAGGTGACGTATTTGCCTTCCTTCCCGGCGAAAGGGCTGTTGTTTACCATAAAAAGCATGCTCATGGTCGGCTCGTCTATCTTCACGAAGGGCAGAGGCTCGATTTTTTCCGCGTCGCATATCGTTTCGCCAATATTTATATCGCTTACGCCGTTTATGGCGACTATATCGCCTACGGCTCCGCTTTCCACTTCTACTCGCTTAAGCCCTTCAAATTGATAAAGTCTGCCTATTTTACAGTGGGAAACCGTTCCGTCCGTGTGGCAAACCACCGCGGGCTGACCGAGTTTTATACTTCCCCTTATTATCTTGCCTATACCTATTCGACCGACGTATTCGTCGTAATCAACATTGCATATTATCGTCTGCAATCCGTCGTCCAACTCGCCGGTCGGTGCGGGAACTTCGCTCAAAATAGTGTCGAGCAGGGGAGACATATCCTTGCCGGGTACGTTATAGTCGAGCGTTGCCCAGCCGAGTTTGGAACTTGAAAATACGGTTTTGAAATCTATCTGGTCGTCGGTCGCGCCGAGTTCGAAGAACAATTCCATAACTTGTTCCATAACCTGTTCGATATTTCCGCCTTTATCTATTTTATTGATAACAACAACGGGTTTTTTGTTAAGGTTTAATGCTTTTTTAAGCACATATCTCGTCTGCGGCATGCAGCCTTCAACCGCGTCAACGAGTAAGATCACCCCGTCCACCATAGAGAGGATACGTTCCACTTCTCCGCTGAAATCGGCGTGGCCGGGGGTATCCACTATATTTATTTTAACTCCCTTGTAATGTACGGCAGTATTTTTAGCGAGAATGGTTATACCGCGTTCGCGTTCCAGGTCGTTGCTGTCCATAACCCTTTCGGCAACTACTTCGTTGGATCTGAAAACGCCGTTTTGCTTTAACAGTTGGTCCACCAGCGTGGTCTTGCCGTGGTCAACGTGCGCTATGATTGCAATATTTCTTACATCTTCACGAACAAACATATTTTTTATTTCTCCAAACTTTATAATTATATAATTTTCTTGCGGAATAGTCAATTATTTTATATATCCGTAACGCGTAATTCGCGCCGCCGAAAAAATTTTTTGCATATTGCGCCCGCCTTCAAAATATATTAGAAACGAACGGGGACAAGTTATGTTCGATTTTCTTCCTCTTAAAATCAAATATCCGCTTTCCCGCCTCAAAAGCGAAGACCTGTACGAGATACGCCTGCGCGCAGGCAGGCCCGTGAGCGTGCGCTACGGAATGAAAAACTTTTTTCTTTCGCCCGAAGGCGTTTCCGCCGAAAGCAGCCGCGGTGTAACGGTGACCGAAGGGGAGATCGCGGACGCGATCCTTTCCTTTTGCGAGAGGTCGGTTTACGCCTACGCCGATAAAATACGCAGCGGTTTCATAACGCTTGCCGGCGGCGAGCGCGTGGGACTTTGCGGAGAATGCGTCACCGAAAACGGTAAAATAATTAATATAAAGAATATTTCTTCAATAAATATCAGAATTCCGCACGCGGTAAAAGGCTGCGCCGATAAGATAACCGAACATTTTTCGGGCGGAATAAAAAACACCCTTATAGTGTCGCCGCCCGGTTCGGGAAAGACTACCATAGTGAGGGATATTGC
>JAFTDZ010000105.1 GCA_017453885.1 Clostridia bacterium | reverse complement strand
TAGAATATTACGGCGAGGGAGTAAAGACGCTTTCCGTGCCCGAACGCGCCACCGTTTGCAATATGGGCGCCGAACTCGGGGCGACTTCTTCCCTGTTCCCCTCGGACGAAAACACGAGGGAATTTTTCAGAATGCAGAAGAGAGAGAGCGACTTCCTTCCCCTCTCCCGCGACGAGGATTGCGTTTACGACGAAAATTTCGTTATAGACCTTGCCCGTATAGAGCCTTACGCCGCCTGCCCGAACTCACCCGACAACGTGAAGAAAATTTCCGAACTCGAAGGGATAAAGGTAGATCAGGTGCTGATAGGCAGTTGCACGAACTCAAGTTACGCCGATCTTATAAAGGCGGCTTCCGTTCTGAAGGGAAAGAAAGTGCATAAGGACGTTTCCCTGTGCATAGCGCCGGGAAGCAGGCAGGTTCTGAGAATGATAACGGCGAGCGGGATACTCGATACTTTTCTGGCGGCGGGCGCGCGCGTACTCGAAACGGCGTGCGGGCCGTGCATAGGCATGGGGCAATCGCCCGCGACGGAAGCGGTTTCCCTGCGCACGTTCAACCGCAACTTTTACGGAAGGAGCGGAACGCCTTCGGCAAAGGTATATCTCGTTTCGCCCGAAACTGCCGCGGTTTCAGCGGTGAACGGTTACGTATCCTCTCCCGAGGGAATGAAACTTGACGAATTTCCGCCGGCGGAAGATTACCCCGTGGACGATTGCCTGCTGTGTTACCCCACCTATTCCGCCGAGATTGTTATGGGGCCGAATATCGCGCCGTTGCCGGAATTTAAGCCGATAGGAAAAACTTTTACCGCGAGGACGCTTATTTCGCTCGGGGACAACGTTTCCACCGACTGCATAATGCCCGCCGGCGCGAAGGTTTTGCCGTACAGGAGCAATATAGTTAAAATTTCCGAATTTGTGTTTTCGGGCGAGGATAAGAATTTTTACGAACGTTGCAAAGAATACGGCGGCGGCGTTATAGTTGCGGGGCAGAATTACGGGCAGGGTTCGAGCAGGGAACACGCGGCGATCGCGCCGAGATACCTCGGCGTGAAGGCGGTGGTGGCGAAGTCCTTCGCGCGGATACACAGGAAAAACCTTATCAACTTCGGCATACTGCCGATAACCGCCGACATAAAAGCGGACGCGGGCGACGAACTTGAAATTTCCTTCGACCGCGAAAAAGTAAAAATAAAAAACCTTGCCACGGGCTACTTTGCCGTGGCGGACGCGGGGCTTTCCGACGAGGAATATTCGCTTATAGAAAAGGGCGGACTGCTCAATGCGTTCAAGGAGTGATAATGAACGATTTCTTTACTGAAGAATACGAGCGCCTGCTTGCGGACGGATATATTTCGCCCGACCTTTACGACGTGTATAAAGTTAAAAAAGGGTTGAGAAACAACAACGGAACGGGCGTTCTGGTGGGGCTTACGAAGGTTTCGGAAGTGGACGGCTACACCGTTGAAAACGAAGCGAAGATGCCTAAAAAGGGCAACCTTTACTATCGCAACCTCGATATAACCGAGGTAGCCGAACTTTGCGGCGAGGACTTCGGGTACGAAAAGACCTGCTTCCTGCTGCTTTTCGGCCACTACCCCACCGACGAGGAAGCGCGGGATTTTTCCGCAATAATAAAGGAAAATTACGGATTGCCTACGGGGTTTTTGGAAAATATAATTCTGCCGCACCCGTCAAGATCGCTTATGAACCACATAAGCCGCTCGATCCTCTCCCTCTACTCTTTCGACGAGAATCCCGACGATATTTCCGGACGGGAATTTTTGAAAAAGGGCATTTCGCTGGTGGCGAAGATGCCGGCTATAACTTCATACTGCCTGCAGGCGAAAACGCATTACCTCGATAACGATTCTCTCCACATACACTTCCCGAAAAGGGAATATTCGTTTGCGGAGAACATTTTGTATCTTTCGAGAAACGACGGTTTATTTACCCCGCTTGAAGCGAAAACGCTTGATACCTGCCTTATGGTACACGCCGACCACGGCGGCGGCAACAACAGCACCTTCGTGGGGACGGTGGCGGCTTCTACGCTTACGGATATTTATTCGATGGTGGCGGCGAGCATGGCTTCGCTCAAGGGGCCGCGGCACGGCGGCGCGAGCATGGCGGCGAAAAATATGATGAACGCGATTATCGCAGACATCGGAACGGACGCTTCCGACGAGAGTATCGAAAACGTGATAACGAAAATTTTCGCCAAAAACTATTACGACAACAGCGGGCTTATTTACGGGCTTGGGCACGCGGTATATACCCTTTCCGACCCGCGCTGCGAACTTCTGCGCGCGACGGCGGCTAAACTTGCCGCGGAGAGAGATCCCGAAAGGTTCTGTTTCTACACCCGCTTTGAAAACGCCGCGGTGAGAAGGTTGAGAGAAAAGACGGGTTCCGCCTGCTGCGCGAACGTGGATTTTTATTCGGGGCTTATATACGAGATGCTCGGCATACCCGAGGAATTATACATACCCATCTTCGCTACGGCGCGCCTCGTAGGGTGGATAGCGCACGACCTCGAAACGCTTTTGTACTGCAATAAAATAATAAGGCCCGCGACGAGATACGTAGGGTTCGAGGAGAATAAAAAATGACCGACATTGTTTTGCTTAAGGGCGACGGGATAGGGCCGGAAATCGTTTCCGCCACGAAAAAGATACTTGACGCGGCGGGCGCCGACCTGTATTACCACGAGTTTGACGTTGGGCAGACTTCTTACGAAAAGACGGGCGAACTTATACCGCAGGCGACGCTTGACGCCATTAAAAAATACAAAGTTGCGCTCAAAGGCCCCGTTACCACACCGGTGGGCAAAGGATTCAGATCGGTGAACGTGAGTTTGCGCCTCGCTTTCGACCTGTATGTGAACCTTCGCCCCGCGCATTCGGTCGAAAATATTTCCAAATTCGGCAACGTGGATATAATAACCGTCCGCGAGAATACCGAGGACCTTTATATAGGCGAGGAACGTAAGACGGACGGCGGCTGGGAAGCGGTGAAACGCATAACCGAAAAGGCGACCGACAGGATAATAGAATACGCCTTTTCTTACGCCGCCGCGCACGGGAGAAAGAGAGTGACGTGCGTTCACAAGGCGAACATTCTGAAAAATACCGACGGGTTGTTTTTAACACGCTTCCGCGAGATAGCCGCGAAGTACCCGCGGATTTTAGCGGACGACAAGATAGTTGACAATATGTGTATGCAACTCGTTACCTGCCCGGAAAAGTACGACGTTCTCGTTGCGCCCAACCTTTACGGCGATATAATTTCAGACCTTATCGCGGGGCTGGTCGGCGGGTTGGGGCTTGTTGCCGGCGCCAACCTCGGCAAGGACGCGGCTGTTTTTGAAGCGGTGCACGGTTCCGCGCCGGATATTGCCGGTAAAGGCATAGCAAACCCCGCGGCGCTTATAGAGGCGGCGGTGATGATGCTCGACTATCTGGGAAAGAAAGAAATTTCCGAAAAGATAAAAAGCGCCCTGTTAAAGACGCTTGAAAACGGCGTTTGCTTGACGCCCGACCTCGGCGGCGCCGCCACGACGGAAGAATTCACCGAGGAAGTGATAAGGAATATTTATACCTTCGTCGAAACGCGACCGTAGGGCAGCGGGCTGCAGGTATTCGCCCGCAAGCCTTGACTGTCGGTTTCTCCTCTTTCCCACGGATATTTTTGCAAAATCTCCGCGGGAGCCCTGGGGGGGTGATAGTGAAGTTCGGCGGTGCCGAGTGAAGTACCTGACGGAGTGAAGTTCGGCGCTGCCGAGTGAACTGTCATTCTGAATGCAGCGAAGCGGAATGAAGAATCTCTGTATTTTAACGGAGATTCTTTTTTGTTAAAAAAACAACAAACAAGAAGAATAGAGATCTTTCGTCGCGGTCGCTCCTCAAGATGACGTCGTCGCAATGCGGCAGAAACTTTTCGGGAATCCTTGCACTCTTCATTCTTCATTTTTCATTCTTCATTCCCCGTTCCGTCATCTCGACCAAGCGACAGCGCGCGGAGAGATCCGGCTGTTTCTGTAATATAGGTCAGATTTCTCGACTTCGCTCGAAATGACGATGGAGAGCGACTAACAAGAAGAATAGAGATCTTTCGACTTCGCCTTGCGGCTACGCTCAAGATGACAGCGTCGCAATGCGGCATATAACGCGGAAACCCTTTCATTCTTCATTTTTCAT
>JAFTDZ010000104.1 GCA_017453885.1 Clostridia bacterium | reverse complement strand
TTACGTCTATAAAGGCGTTATCAACACGATGGATATACCGAAAGGCATAATCCTCGAGATAGGCGGCGGCAGCACGAAGATAGTTTACTACAACAGGCGTAACCTTCTCGCTTACGAAACGCTTCCGTTCGGCAGCGTAACGCTCTCCGAACTTTTCGGCAGCGACGGCGCCACGCCGGAAGAAGCCGCCGAGAGGACGGAAGAATTTTTCACCGAGCAGTTAAAGCAACTCGAATGGCTCAAGACGCTCGATCCCGAAACGCAACTTATCGGCGTAGGCGGTTCTTTCAGAACGGTTGCGAAGATAAGCAAGATGATAAGAAAATGCCCGCTCAATATCATTCACAATTATCCCGTTCCCTACGAGGAATATTCGGATATTTACGGAAAGATACGCGCGATGGGGCTGGACAGCAAGAAGAGGATACGCGGCGTTGCGTCGTCCCGCGCGGATATACTTCCGGCGGCAATGTCAATAATCAGCGCGTTCATGAAGTATCTGAACTTTACTAAATTCACCGTTTCGGCTTGCGGCCTGCGCGAGGGCATAATGTTCAACTACGCGATGCCCATAACCATAGAAAAGCCCATTTCGGACGTGCTCGGGTATTCTCTCAACACCCTTATCCGTTATTATAAATGTAACATAAAGCACGTGGAACACACGGTGAACCTCTCCGTGCAATTATTCAAGCAGTTGAGAGTATTGCATAAATTCCCGAGGCAATACCTCAAGATACTTAAAGTCGCCGCCACCCTGCACGACGCGGGCGAAACGGTAAAATATTACGACTATCACAAGCACAGCGCGTATATAATCTTAAATTCTCACCTCTACGGCATAAACCACAGGGATATGGTGCTGGCGGCTCTCGTTTGCGTTGCCCATAAGAGCGACGATTTCAATATGAGCGACTGGGTGAAATATAAGGACTATATCACCGAGGACGACGTAGAAGCGATAAAGAAACTCGGCGTGATGCTCCGCATTGCGGAGAGCCTCGACAGGAGTATGTCGAGTTGCGTTAACGGAATAAATTGCGATGTTCTGGGCGATTCCGTAATAATGAAAACCGAAGTTGAAGGGGACGCTTCTCTCGAAATAAAGGACGCGCTCAACTGCAGTGTGGACTTTAAGCGAATCTTCCGCAAAAACCTCGAAATTCTCTGATGTTTTCGTATTTTTAATACATAGAAAGAAAAGTGACCGCGCCGCCCGCGCGGTTATTTTTTTACGCTCGATATTCATGTCTCCCGCGGAGATTTTTATTTCCGAAAACCGAACGAATTGTTTCCCCTGTGCAAGGGGAGATAGCCCGCTTGCGGCGGAAGGGCTGTTTTTCGCGATTGTCGGGCAGCGGGCTGCAAGCAAAGCGTCATTCTGAATGCAGCGAAGCGAAATGAAGAATCTCTGTGCTTTAACGGAGATTCTTTTTTGTTAAAAAACAACAAACAAGAAGAATAGAGATCTTTCGTCGTATTCGCTCCTCAAGATGACGTCGTCGCAACCTTTCATTCTTCACTCTTCATCCTTCATTTTTCACGCTCAACACTCAACTCTTCTCGCTCCATACCGTCATCTCGACCGTAGCCGACAAGGCGGAGCGGAGAGATCCGACAAATATTATGGTAACAGCCGGATTTCTCCGTTCACTTCGTTCAGTCGAAATGACGGGTTGAAAGTGACTTACAAGAAGAATAGAGATCTTTCGTCGCGTTCGCTCCTCAAGATGACATAGTCATAATGCGGCACATAACGCGGAAAGGTGAAAGCCTGTAACCTTTCGCGTTCTTTGCAACAAAGAAAAAAGGGCTCCGAAAGTTTTACGTAGTAAAAGTTTTCGGGAAAGAGGAGCCGCAAGTATAAAAGCAGGGCGATTGAAAAACAATCGCCCGCGAAGTTTGCTTTGCGAAAAAGGGGACCCCGTGGAGAATTTATCAAATTAACCACGGGGAAGAGGAGCCGCAAGCATAAAAGCAGGGCGATTGAAAAACAATCGCCCGCGAAGTTTGCTTTGCGGCGACGAAATTGTGCAGAATTTACATTATCCCCTTAAATTATTTATATATTATGCCTATTGCGTTTTTTTTGAAAATAGGTTATAATAATAAGGTAAAATCGCCGCGACGATAAGGCGGCGCTGATCAGGAGGACGAATAATAAATGGCAAGCCTTAACTTAAAGAACATTTACAAAGTTTACGGCAACAACACCACGCCTTCGGTTACGGACTTTACGCTCGATATCGAAGATAAAGAATTTATAGTTTTCGTCGGCCCTTCCGGCTGCGGTAAATCCACCACGCTCCGTATGATAGCGGGGCTTGAGGAGATAACCGAAGGAGAACTTTATATCGACGGTAACCTCGTGAACGAAGTTCAACCGAAAGACAGGGACATAGCGATGGTTTTCCAGAACTACGCTCTTTACCCGCACATGACCGTTTACGACAATATGGCGTTCGGCCTTAAACTCCGCAAGATGCCCAAGGCGCAGATAGACGAGAGAGTTAAGGAAGCCGCGAGGATCCTCGGTCTGGAACAATACCTTACCAGAAAGCCTAAGGCTCTTTCCGGCGGTCAAAGACAGCGTGTTGCGCTCGGCCGCGCTATCGTTCGCGAACCGAAGGTATTCCTTCTCGACGAACCGCTCTCCAATCTCGACGCGAAACTCCGCGCCCAGATGAGAACCGAAATAACCAAACTTCACCACCGCCTTGCCACCACGTTCATTTACGTTACGCACGACCAGGTAGAGGCTATGACCATGGGTACCCGTATCGTAGTTATGAAAGACGGATACATTCAGCAGGTTGACGCGCCGCAGAACCTTTACGATTACCCCGCCAACCTCTTCGTTGCGGGCTTCATCGGCACCCCGCAGATGAACTTCTTCGACGCGGTTATAACCGGAACCGAAAACGAGGTTTATATAGAGTTCGAAGGCAACAAAATAAAAGTTCCGCAGGGTAAAGTTGCGAAGATAATCAACCTTAAAGATTATCTCAACACCGGCAAACCCGTTGTGTTCGGCGTTCGCCCGGAAGACTTCCATGACGAGGCCGCGTATATCGCCAACTCCCGCGATACCGTTATCAACGTAAAGGTTGACGTTGTTGAAAAACTCGGCGCGGAAACCCTTCTCTACTGCGTATTCGATAAGAAGGAAGAGGAAAACCCCGACGAGATAAAGAGCCTTGTTGACGGAGCGACTCAACTTATAGCGAAGGTTGACTCCCGCTCGACTACCGACCGCGACCAAAGGGTGGAGATCGCTATCGACATTATGCACACGCACCTGTTCGATAAGGAAACGGAATTCACCATTCTCGAAGGCGAAGGACAGAAGGCTTACGTTCCCGAAGTGGAAAACGCCCGCAAGAAGGCGCGTGACGCCGCCGACGCGAAGAAGGCCGCGGACGCCGAAGTAAAAGCCGCGCAGAAGGCTTTGGACCTCGCGAAGAAAGAGGCGACGAAGCATCCTTCCGACGAGGCAACCAAAGCGGTAGAAGCCGCCGAAGCGCACCTCAACGAGGCGAAATCCGCCGCGGAAGCCGCCGCCGAAAAAGCGACCGCCGTTGCCGAGGAAGCCAAAGCGGAAGAAGAAGCCGTCAAGAACAAACAATAAAACGTAAAAAACGAAAAAGCAGACCGCATAGGTCTGCTTTTTATATACGGCTAAACAAAATCGGACTTGAAAAATCAAGTCCTTTTTTGTTTATATATATTTCGTTATTCGGTTAAAATTTCTTGAAATTTCCGTATCACGAAAAACTTTTCGGGAAAAATTCTTTATTTTATCGTTTTCAAAAATTCTATAAGCAGTTGTTTTTGTTTGGGGGTAAGGGATGAAAATACGTCCGTCAGATCCTCTTTTTCATTGCCCACGTCAAAAAATTCTTTTAACGTTATATTTAACGCGTCGCAAATAAGTTGCAGATGCTCAACCGTAATTCCGGCTTGTCCCAACTCCACTCTTCGCAGATGAGTTTGGGAAATTCCCGCCCATTCTGCAAGTTTATTTTGAGACATTTTTGATTTTTCTCTCAAAAATTTTATTCTGTTTCCTACTTCCATATAGCACCTCATTATTCTTATAGAAATAATTTTATGCCATTTTTTTCAGAAAAATTAGTCTTATAAAGTTGTTTAATTAGTCTTATAGTGCTATAATTAAGGTATTATAAGACTAAAACGGGTGTTCAATGGAAAAACCGCAGATAAAATCAAAAGAAAGGGTGCAGAGCCGCGGGGAAGTTTTCACCGCCGAGCGTGAAGTAAAAGCCATGTGCGACCTTGTAAAGCAGGAAACCGAGCGTATAGACAGCCGTTTTTTGGAACCCGCCTGCGGCGACGGTAATTTCCTTGCCGAAATACTTACACGCAAGTTAAAAGTCGTTCGCAAAAAGTACGGCCGCAGCCCGCTCGACTATGAAAAGAACGCCGTGCTTGCCGCCACCAGCATTTACGGGGTGGATATTATGAAGGACAACGTGATCGCCTGCCGCGCGCGGATGTTCGGTATATGGGATAAGGAATATAAAGCCGTGTGCAAAAAAGAATGTAACGATAAAACGCGTGAAGCGGTAAAATTCATTTTCAGCCGCAATATCGTGTGCGGAAACGCCCTTACCCTTATGTGCGTTGACGATAACGGCTT
>JAFTDZ010000103.1 GCA_017453885.1 Clostridia bacterium | reverse complement strand
TCGGTTCAATTGTTTCTTCGGAGAATACCGCCCTCGTCATTTCGTAATAAACTTCCGTATCATACACGAGAAGAACGTCCGTTTCATCTTTATAATCCAAAGAATAAACCCTGTCATAAATCTCGCGCATATTCTTTATATCCTTGCGGTAGCGTTCGTCTTCCCACCAACCGCTATCCTTGAGAAAAGAGGTTTTAACGGGATCGTCGAAGGTATGATGGTCAAAAAACCATGCACCCATGCCTCGAGTAAGATTACCGAGTATATTTCTTTTTAAGGCGAAAGAAGATTTCTCCTTTACGTCAGGGGAATTATCTTTTACAGTTTTACCATTTTGCCATATTCCTATTTCAAACGGGGCGGAATCCATTTCGGTAAGCCACAATATATTGTTCAACCTTTCGGATTCAAGCAAGCCGCGAGGGAAAAACGTTCCTTCTACCCGCCTGTTTTCGTAATAACAAAGCGGAGCGCAGAGAAAATCTATATATTTCTCGTTATCACAAATTTTCTTCATCGAGAGATGTCCGCCCGTAGTTGCAAGAATCCCGAAAACGCCGAAGAAATATCCGTAAAACGCACCGGTGAGAATTTCGTTCCAATTTTTCTTTACGATTTTACAGAAAGTTATAACGGCATCGGCAACGGCATCTTGAAGACATTCGAGATTATCCGCAACGTCGCGGTCTTTTATAGGATCCCTGAAATAACTGTCATTTTCGGGAAATCTGCGGCTGAAATGCGGGAGTTCTGCGGTTTCAAACGTAACGTCGGCATTACCCCACGCCGCGCGGAGTTTATCCACCGTACCGTATTTTTCTTTGAGAAATTCTTTGAAACGCCTTTGCATGCAAATACTGTAATCGGGGTGTCCGCCGAAACCGTAATAATGCCATTCGGAGTAAATGCCCGAACCTACGTGAATGCCCGCTATATGTTCCGCCATATCGCTGTTTTTGAGTCGGTCACACAAAAGAGCGAGTTTTTCGGAAGTATCGGATATCCACTTTTTTGAAGCAAAAGATTCGTGATAAGTAAGCTTATCTGTTTCGCCTATAACAAAATACGGCTCTCCGTTATCGGTCGTCTTGTATTCGGCAAGTTCGCATAATTCTTCGGGATTATCACGAAGCCACCAGTACGGCGGTTGCAAATGCAATCTCAATATTACTTTCGCCTTCGGATTCGCTCTAACGACTTCCGCTACTTCCGCATATATCGGCATTTCAGAAAATTCTCCGCTTTTTCGCCAGCAATTTGAAAGTATTGCCTCTACTTCGACGAGATCGATACCCGCTTCCGCAAAATATTTTATATTCCTTTGAGACAGGGCCGTTGCTGTTCGCATAGGCTTGCAATGGCTCGCAAGCGAATAAATCAAAGGCGGCGTTATTTTTCCGTCAACGAAAAGCATCGGTTTTCCCCCAACCGTTTTAACACAAGCGTTTGAAATAATATTCTTTTGTTTTATATCATTTTTCATAAAATACTCCTTTTTTGTTATCGCTGTAATTCAAAGAGAATCCGGTGCAAACGGAAGTCCTTCGACGTAAGCGCCGAGATTGTGCCCCGCTATCCTGCCTATTATTTCCTGCCCGAGTGCGTTGTAATGCCCCCAAACGTAAATATATTTATCCCCGCCGAATAGTTTTTCGGTAATGCGGGTAAGCATTATGAAATCGTCGTCGGTTGTGCAAAGTTTTTCCTGCGCGTCGAATATCTTCTCGTCGCGTTCGTCAAACACGAATTTCCCGACCTTTATTATGCAGAATTTTTCCAACCCGAAATCCTCTTTCAGTTGATTTTTTATTAAAGTAAGTCTTTCGGAATAGACGTCCGAAGTCGTGGCTTCGATTGCATCGCTCTCGCCCTGTAACCACACGGCGTAAACCTTCCCCACTCGTTCGCCAAGCAATTTGAAACAAGCCGACGCTTTGGCTTTAACGGCTTTATAACCCTCCGTTCCCGGGAGCCACTGCGCCACCGTAGTCGCACCCTTAGCCGCATGAATCGCTACCACGCATCTACCCGTAACACCTACGTAATTACGGCAAAACTCAGGCAATAAAGTGGTGCAGCCGTCGAGCGGAGAACCGAGAACGATATCCTTGCGCCATTCATCTTGATTTTCGTCGGTATAAGGGTATCCTGCCGACAGATTATATTTAATATCTTCCCCCACGGGATTTGCAAGCGGAACAATTTTATCGGTCAGAAATTTATATTCAAATGCGTTTTCGACAACTTCTGTTTCGCTTACGCAACCGCTCTGTCCTTGCATATTACTTTGACCGAGAAACATAATCACATCATATTTTTCCATGTTTTACTCCAACATAATCGATTTTATATTATTAATTTGTTCGGCGGTAACACCGCAAACATTGATCAGATAGTTCTTTATCGCTTCGGAAAGAGTTCCGTTCTTTTCGGAAT
>JAFTDZ010000102.1 GCA_017453885.1 Clostridia bacterium | reverse complement strand
GTCGCCCGAAAAATTCACGATGGCGTTCTGCCGGTTCGTGTATTTCTTCGTGATAATACTCACGCCGCTCTGCAAACTTTTTGAACTGTGGAAGAAACTTATCCTTAAAATTTTCAAGTTCAAGCCGGATGAAGGCATCACCGAGCAGGAACTTCTCACCATCGTCGAAGAGGCGGGAGAAGAAGGCAGCCTTGACGACAACGAAACGCATCTTATCCGCTCTGCGATAGAGTTCAACGACCTTGACGTGGAAGATATTTACGTTCCCCGCGTAAACGTTATCGCCATAGAAAAGGGCACCCCTATGGACGAGATACGCTCGCTTTTCGTGGAGCATTCCTTCTCGCGCATGCCCGTTTACGAGGATAATATCGACCATATAATCGGTATGCTGCACGAAAAGGACTTCTACGCCGCCGTTGCCAACGGTCAAAAAAACATAGAAAACTGCATTTCCAAAATAGCGCTCGCCACCGAGCATATGAAGATCTCCACCCTGCTTAAAAGCCTGCAAAAACAAAAGATACATATGGCCGTTGTGGTGGACGAATACGGCGGTACCTGCGGTATAGTTACCCTCGAGGATATTCTGGAAGAACTCGTCGGCGAAATATGGGACGAGCACGACGAAGTGGTGAATTACTTCGATAAGATCTCCGACAGTATGTATATAGTTGACGGGAACGCCGAGATAGACGACTTCTTCGAACTCTTCTCCATAGAGGAGCCCGAGGGCGAGGAGTGCGACGCCAACACCGTGGGCGGTTGGGTTTGCGAAAAACTTGAAAACATTCCGAACATAAACGATTCTTTCGATTACGAAAACCTTCGCGTCACCGTTCTCGAAACGGACCAGACGAGGGTTTTGACCGTCCGCGTGGAAATTCTTCCGCCCGAAGAAACCGCCGAAGAGGAATGATAAAATTACATAAACATATAGCAAAATCCGCGTTTTTCTCACAAAAACGCGGATTTTTATGTCGGTCGGATTTTTGCAAACTGCGTAATAATTACGGGTTGTATTGCGCAGGCGCTTTGGTGATGCCGTCGGGGTAGATTTTGGCAAAGTCGTTTTTCATAGAGATGGGCGTATAACCTTTCGCCTTGTAATCCGCCGATTTGGTCAAAAAGTCCTGTGTGCCCCACTCGCGCACGTCGTCATCCGCAACGACCATATACGCTTGCGCTTTGTAGGGGTTGCGGCTGTCGATAGCGTAATTCATCATACTCGTGTCGCTTCCGCTGTTGCCGAAAGCAAGCACGGGGCGTTTGCCGATCTCTCTTTCGATATAAATGGACTTGTTTGCGTTGAGGTTCTTTTGGATAAAGCCGCCCGTCAAAACCAACTCGTCGCCGTCTTCATACTTGAAGTTCATATTGGACGATTCTTCTTCATGTCCTTTAACTTTAACCTCAAAGTCCGTGCCGATGACGTGTTCGGGCGTAACGTAGTCCTTGATAAGCGAATTGGCTACGATGGCGCGGGTAGTCGTGCGCTCCGTTCCGCTTATAACGTAGATAGTAAAGCCGTTATCATACAGATAATGCACCACTTCAGCCATAGGGAGATAGCAGTTGTCAATGTAGCGCATATTGTTAAAACTTTTCGTGTGCTTTTTCCCGAATTCTACGACGTAATCGCTGAACTCCTTTACGGTCATGCCCGCATACGCCTGCGCGAAGTTCCTTGCCAAATCCTCACCGGCTACGTATCCGGGAGCGATAGAACGAGCAACGTCCTTCAGTTCTTCCGAAACTTTTTCGGGGTGATCGACCAAACAATATTCAATGAACATCATCGTGTCGTAATAGGTGTAATACGTTTCGCATACCAATGTGCCGTCCATATCGAACACGGCGATCCTGTCTTGTTCCGGGATATAATCCGCCGATTTTTCGTCGGTAACAGCCGTAACGTATGTCGTCAGGCTCGTCAACGCCTCGCACTCGTTCCAATATTCGAATTGGAAGTTCTTTTTTTCGTTACCGTTGACGTCGCAGGCGATCAGGCTGAACGAAAGGACGAACAATAACAGCAGAACTATCGCTCTTTTCAGAAATTTCATTGTGTTTCTCCTTCTTTTTTAATTGTACTTTCCGACTCGCGCCGACCTTTTTTCTTGCTGTAAAGCGCATAAAATACAATGTACACGACAAAAAGCGCTCCCGCAAATACCCCGCCGATCGGGTACGCTATAGCCGTAGATAAACGGAAACCTTCGCTCGCCGTCAAAATATAAGTCATAGATACGGCCGACATGAATGCCGCGGGAATCGCGGTTATAAAAGATCCGAAGCGGTATTTGCCTTTTTTTATAAGATAAGCGGTAGCCACCCATAAAGAAATCATAGCGAGAGTCTGATTGCTCCACGAGAAATATCTCCATATGATGCCGAAGCCTTTGTCATTCGCTATGGCAAACCAAGTGAGCAATCCGCCGACAACCAATAAGGGTATTGTTATGACCAATCTGTTTTTAATCTTTTTTTGTTCCAGATGAAAAGTTTCGGCTAAAATCAATCTTGCCCCGCGGAATGCCGTATCTCCCGAAGTAATAGGGCAAACGACTACGCCCGCAATCGCAAGGATTCCTCCAAAAGTGCCGAGAACGCCGGTGGATATTTCGTAAACGACGTTGGACGCTCCGCCCGAGAGTGCCGCGTTCAACAGTTCGGTCGTGCCGTAAAAGGCTACGCCCGCAGCCGCCCAAACGAGAGCGATGACCGCTTCGCTTATCATTGCGCCGTAAAAAACTTGTCTGCCCGCTTTTTCGCTCGTTATACACTTGGCTATCATCGGCGATTGCGTGGCATGAAATCCGGAAATCGCGCCGCAGGCGACCGTGATGAACATATACGGCCACACGGGAGTTCCTTCCGGGTGCAGGTTTTTAAGAGACAGTTCGGGTATAGTAAACTTACCGCCGGAAAATAAAATGCCGCCAAGCACGGCGCACGCCATTACGATCAGCAATACGCCGAAAACGGGATACAATTTTCCGATCAGTTTATCGATAGGCAGAAGCGTTGCTAAAAGATAATACGCCAAGATAATGATCGCCCAAAAAGTACCGTTCATCCAATCCGGCGTCAGATTGGCAAGTAACCCCGCGGGGCTGGTGACAAAAACCGTTCCGCAAAGCACCAGAAGCACAACGGAAAAAATGCGCATCACCCATTTTGCCGCTTTGCCGAGATATTCACCGGAGAGTTCGGCAACGGAAGCGCCGCCGTGACGCTCACTGATCATACCCGACATATAGTCGTGCACCGCGCCGCCCAAAACAGAACCGAGAACGATCCACAAAAAAACTACGGGGCCGAATACGGCGCCCATCAAAGCGCCGAAAATCGGTCCGGTGCCGGCGATATTAAGCAGTTGTACCAAAAACGCTTTCCACGTTTTCATCGGCACGCAGTCCACGCCGTCGTTTTTTTCAATGGCGGGCGTCTTTCTATCGTCGATATCAAAAACTTTTTGAGTAACGCGACTATATATAAGATAGCCTGCCACCAGTACCGCAAAGGCAATCGATAATGAAATCATAGAGTATCTATATCCTTTCGATTCGGATTCAAACCGAGGTCGTTCGGCAAATGTTTTTGTTTACAGCAGTGAGTCCGCTCTCGGCGAGATCGCTTCCTTGAACAACACAAGGAAAATCACATCTATATAGGACGGTTGCCCCTCGATACGGAAATAATAGTTGTTGAAGCGCATCAGATTCGATTCGATCTTATGCTTTGCGGCGTCCTCTTCGTGAACGTGGCGGGATGCGGTGATGGCGTCGGCTATGCGTTTGCCGTTGTGGGAGACGGCAAGCCTGAAACCTTTGCCTTCGACGGCGTATTGTACGTCGATATGGTTTGCCTCGAAATATCGCGCAATATCCACGCCGTCAAAAGTGAAGCCCTGCGATACTTTCCAGCCGTTTACTTCGGCGGAATTGACAAGCCCTACTTTGTGCGTTGCCGAGGTATGATTCATGTGGTCGGTAAAGACATAGGTGTGCGGTACACCGATACCGTGCTTTGTCATGCGGGCTTCATACAGAACGTTTTTACTTTCGTCCTCGATATAAAAGTGTAATTTGACGTGCGTTTTGGGATCGAGCGAGAAATAAAGTTTTTTCGGCTCGCCGATCTCGCGCCCCGCGTCGGTTATATCGGGGGCGTTCATAACGGCTTTGGTCTTCGCAGAATTGCGAACCTGTATAACGATAGCAGCCACGCCTGCCGCAAGGAAAACTACCGCGACCGCAAACAACAAGTATTTAAGCCATGAAGGGCTTTCCTCGCCGGTATTTTCGGGGTGGTCAACCTCGTATAAAATCGTGATGGTTTGCCCCTCGGTGTAGGAATCCTTATATCCGCTGTAATGAACGTGATTATATGCAACTCCGTCCACTTCATAATCCACATAAACGTCATGGGTAATATCGTCGCCTATATAATCGGTCGTGATTTCTACGATGGTTGCTTGCGTTTCCGCATATTCCTTTTGGGAATTTCGCGCAACGATAACGCCGGCAAAGCCCAGTAATGCAGCCATTACAAAGCAAAAGATAACGATAAATATACGTCTGTATCCGTTTGCGATAGAAGAAAGTTTCATAAATTCATCTCCTTAAAATGCAATTTTTCATAGTAATTTATTATGACAATTTATTATATAATTTAAGGCGTGACAAAAGCGTGACAGATATCCCCTACGGGATTTTTGCCGCGCCTTTTTGAAAAATTTATAAAATTATCGGAAGCAAGAAATTAAACGAGCGCTTTATCCGCCCAACTGTATTGTAACATATATTCGCCCTGATATGCTTTGACGGCATAAGGCTCATCGGCTAAATAGTCGTAATAGTCGCACTCGATAAGCGACGGAACGATATGATATTCCTTAAATTGTGCCACAAAAACGTCTTCCGCGCCCGCTTCTTTGAGCGTTTCCCTCAGGTCTTTGGTCAGTTGCCGCAGGTAGTCAAACTTATCCGTCTCCCAAAGGCAAGCGCATATCTCTCTCGGCGTACAGACGGCGCCGCGGCGGTCAACGAGAAAAGCGAGCAGTTCTTTGCTCTTTTCCCGTTTGAATTTAAGCGGTTCGCCGTTTGCCGTCACGTCGAAGTAGCCGAAGCACCGCACCGAAAGTTTTTTCTCGCGGCGTTCGGGTTTCGGCATAGGAAAACGAAGATTTTCCATTTCCGCCCTGATTTTTTGTTCGGTAGCGGGTTTGGCTACGTAGCCGCTTGCCCTAAGTTCAAAGGCGTCGGTAGCGTACTCGTTATAGCCCGTTACGAACACGATATTGATTTTGGGGTTGCGGGATTGCAACTTCTTTGCGATCGTTATGCCGCTCACGGGGCCCATCTCTATGTCGAGAAAGGCTATATCCGCACTCGATCCCCCCTCTTTTTCTATCAAAGCCATCAGCGCAAGCGGGTCGTTGAACGAGCATATATCGGCGTCGGGTACGACTTTTGAGACCGAGCGTTCCAGTTTGTTCAGTTGCAGTATTTCGTCGTCGGCTATGATGATTTTCATCTTACCTTTCCTCCGTCCGGAATCGATTTATACTTTGGCACTTTTATTGTTGCGGTGGTGCCGACGCCGATTTTACTCTCGATTTCCAGCGTATCCCCAAAGTAGGACAGGCGCGTTTTTACGTTTTCTATCCCTACGTGAACGTTGCCGTCGGTCGTCACCGCGTTTACGTCAAATCCAACGCCGTCGTCGGCAATTTCCGCAACGAAGTAGTCGCCCGTTTCAAAGGAGCGTATCGTCACCGTTCCGCCGCCCGCGCGCTTGCATACCCCGTGTCTCACGGCGTTCTCAACAAGCGGTTGAACGGTCAATGTCGGCACCTCGAAATCCTTTGTTCGGGTATCGAAAACAATATTCACCCTGTCCCCGAAACGCGCTTTTTCGATATTCAGATAAGATCCGACCTGTTCCAGTTGTTTTTCAAACGGTATAAGTTTTTCAGTAGTCAAAGCCGTAAAGTTGTACCTGAGATAATCGGCGAAATCGTCGGTGAGAGCCTGCGCTCTCTTTGCGTCGGTTTCGCAAAGTTCCGATATCGAAGACAAACTGTTATAAATGAAATGCGGCTGTATCTGCGACAGCATCAGTTTGACGTTCTGCCCGCGCAGCATATCGCTTTCGTGTTCTCTTTCGAAGCGCAAATGAAGCCAGTTGTAATAAAAGATACTGCAAATCACCATGCCGCCGGTCAAAAACGAGACCGGCATATTTTTTGTCGTGACCCAATCGAGTACAATCGTTACGCCGACGATACATATGTTCAGAATCGGCAGTACGGATTCGATTTTACGCACCCTGTACGCCTGCTTGACGGAAAGGAACAGTAGATATATCAAAAGCAAAACGCTTACGGCATAGACGGTCAGGTTCAAAGGGCCGCGAATGAAATGATTATCTTCGTTTATGCTGAACGCCATACCGGAAAAAGTCGCGGTAAGATAAAGGAGCGCGTTGGCTATGGCAATGAACAACGCGACGTAAAAGAGTTTGTCCCTCTTGCCGACAAGCCGCAGAAACAGAACGATCACAAAAGGACGAACGGCATAGCCGTAGATGGATAAGATCAAGCGCCAATAGGAATATGTCGTTCTCTCCGACAGGCTGTGTTCAAAATAGTTTTGCACGATAAGACTGGCGAGCACCGCCACTATAACGAACAATGCGCGCCTGTGTTCTCTGAAAATAAAACGGTCGATCAAAACCGCCGCCGTAAGTCCCGTAAGCGCTATTGTCAAAGGCAATATCATAAGCAATACGTTTGCCGTTTCCGCATTCATAGTTCGTTCTCTCCGGATTCAAAACAAAAAATTAAAAGAGTATCCTCATAATTTTTAATTATATCACTTTTTACCAAAAAATTCAAGATATAACGGCGCTATCGGGCTATTATTGTTAAAAATCGTCAATCGGCACAAAAAAAGGAACCGATTTTCTCAACCAATTCCTTTTCAATACGAACTTTTACAGTCATAACCGACCTGATTTTTTGATTTTTATTTGTTTTATTGCGGCATAATTCCGTCATTGCGAAAGAGCCGCCCGAAGGCGGCTCTTTCGTTCGTTTAATTTACGAGTTGATACTCGTTAATGTTGTTTTGCTCTGCCTTTGTCAGTTCTTTTTGCCGAATTTATCCAGGAAAGCGATATGCAGAATGCCTTTTTTGTTGAGGATAAAGAGTACCGCGCAGGCGATGATAAGAAGCACGAATACCGAACCGATAACTATGCCCGCAATGGCTCCGCCGGAAAGTCCTTTGTTCGCTTCGGCTTCCTTCGTAGCGTAAGTCTGCTCCGCGCTCGTCAATACGTTTGCGTTATCCACAAGCGCTTTTTGCTCGTCGGTCAAAGCGTCGTAAGCCGCTTTCGCTTCATCTATCGCCGCTTTGCTGTCGGCGGTGTACTC
>JAFTDZ010000101.1 GCA_017453885.1 Clostridia bacterium | reverse complement strand
TTATTATAAAACCATAAAACCCGTTTTGTCATTCTGAACGAAACGCAGTGTAGTGAAGAATCTCTATTCTTCTTGTCACCCCCTCTCAATCGTCATGTCGACTGAACGCTCACAGGGCTCCCGAAAAGTTTTACGTGGTAAAAGTTTTCGGGAAAGAGGAGCAATCGGCTTGAACGCAGAAAGGTGAACACCTGCAACCTTTCGCGTTATATGCCGCATTGCGACGAGCAACCCGTTGCCAGACGGTCGTGTTTCGACGAAGGCGAACTTCACTCTCCACTCTCAGCGCACAATTCAGCGGCGCAGCGATAAAAGTATCGCTGCGCCGCTTCCGGTTTATTTTTTACACACCCTTCTTCGCACAACGGATTATCTCCGCGTCGGAAGTATTGGTGGTGGAAACGTATCCGTCGAGTTTCATTATCTTATCGTTGATATTGTCGAGCAACCAACTTGCCTGCGGGAAGAATTCCGCGTCGAATTCGTACGGCGGGGTTATCCAGTTCTTCGCGCCTACCACTACGACGGGCGCGTCGAGATAATCGAAGCAAAGTTCGGAGATCTTCGTGGCCATATCGTTGAGTATGGAACCTCTCGCGCACGCGTCGGAAGCAAGCAGTATCTTGCCCGTCTTTTTAACGGATTCCACAACTTTCTCGTAGTTGAACGGAACTATCGAGCGGGCGTCTATCACCTCTGCCTCGACGCCGTATTTTTCCGAAAGCGTCTTCGCCGCGTCGAGCGCGCGGTAGAGCGTAGCGCCTATGGTGAGAATGGTTATATCGCTGCCCACTCTCTTCACGTCGGGTTCGCCGATGGGTATCTCGTAATATCCTTCGGGCACTCCGCCTTCGTGGAACTCTTCGCCCTTGTCGTAAATCCTCTGGCTCTCGAAGAACACCACGGGGTCGGTTCCGTTAAGCGCGGAGTTCATAAGCCCCTTCGCGTCGTAAGGCGTTACGGGGAATACCACTTTGAGGCCCGGAATGTGCGCGGGGAGAGCGACCCAGTCCTGCGAGTGCTGCGCGCCGTATTTGGAACCTACCGAAACGCGGAGCGTTACCGGCATCTTGAGTATTCCGCTGGACATAGCCTGCCATTTCGCGAGTTGGTTGAATATTTCGTCGCCCGCTCTGCCCATAAAGTCGGCGTACATAAGTTCCACTATAACCCTGCCGCCGCAGAGGCCGTAGCCCACGGCGGAAGAAACTATCGCCGCCTCGGAAATAGGCGAGTTGAACAATCTGTGATAAGGAAGGGCTTCGGTCAGTCCTCTGTAAACGGCGAAAGCGCCGCCCCAGTCGCGCACGTCCTCGCCGTAAGAAACGAGCGTCGCGTCCTTATAATATCTGTCTATAATAGCCTCGAAAATTCCGTCGCGGATGTTGTACGCCTTGATCTTGGAAACGGGCTTGCCGTCCTTATCGAAGGCGAAGCGGCTCTTGCCGGCTATCTGCTGAACTCTCGGGTTTTCGCTCATCGGCATCTTCACGTCGGGCTTTCTTTCGGGATCGAAAGATTCCACCTTGCCGTTCGAGAACATAAGATTTTCCACGTAATAGGGGTCTTTCTTGAAATCGTGATAGGGTGAAAGTTCGGGGTCCGCCGCCATCTTGCAAATCTTGAACATCCTCTCCTTGATGCCTTCAACGAGTTCGTCGAACTTGGCGTTCTTCTCCACCTTCGCGTCAACAAGGCCCTTTCTGTAAGTGATGAGCGGATCGACCTGCTGCCAGGCTTCCACTTCTTCCTTGGTCCTGTAAGACATGCTGTCCGAAGGCGAGTGCCCGCCGAAGCGGTAAGTTACCACGTCGAGCAGAACGGGGCCTTCTCCCTTAAGAAGAATTTCCTTCTTGCGTTTCATAGCGTCGATGACGGCGAGCGGGTTGAACCCGTCCACTCTCTCCGCGTGCAGTTGCGTGGGCGATACGCCCGCGCCGATGCGTGCGAGGAAGTCGTAAGCCATCGTTTCGCCGCGCGTCTGTCCGCCCATGCCGTAACCGTTGTTGAAGAAGTTGAAAAGTATCGGCAAGCCGCCCTTCTTTTCCCAGAGTTGATTGAGTTGGTCCATGGAAGCGAAGTTCATCGATTCGTAAACCACTCCGCAGCCGACTGCGCCGTCGCCCACGTTGGAAATGACTATGCCGGGCTTGTCGTTGCATTTTTTATAGAGCGCCGCACCCATAGCGATAGGCGCGCTGCCGCCGACGAGCGCGTTGTTCGGGTAAATGCCGAACGGCAGGAAGAACACGTGCATCGATCCGCCCATGCCGCGGTGGAAGCCCGTTCTCCTCGCGAAGATCTCGGCGAGCGCCCCGTAGAGAAGGAAGTCCGTCGCAAGGTCTTTCACGTTGCCGGTCTTGTTGCCGGTCTCTACCGCGCGCAGAACTTCGCCGCCCTCGAACTCTTCCATTATCTTCATAAGTTCGTCGTCGGAAAGTTTATGTATGGAAGAAAGCCCGCGGGCAAGCACTTCGCTGTGGCTCCTGTGCGAGCCGAAAGTTATATCGTTTTTATCGAGTATGAACGCCTGACCTACAGCCGCGGCTTCCTGCCCCATGGAAAGGTGCGCCGGGCCGGGGTAACTGTGCTTGAATCCGTTGTACTCGCCCTGCACCTTGATGGAGTATATCATACTCTCGAATTCGCGCAGGGTGGCGATATCCGTGAACATCGTAACGAGTTCGCCTTTCTTGAAATTCTTCTTCTCCTCGGCAATCGTTTTGTTATACTGATTTACGGGGATGTCCTCAAAATGTATATAACCCGGTTTTCTTATGAAATTCGGATCGATGAATTGACTCTTTGGCATTTTATTTTCTCCTTAAAATTTCTTTATTTTTTATTGCGCCGAGCGAGGCGTTTTTATAAAAAACCGCCTGAATCGCACGTTTACCGCATTTTCAGTCGCTCCAGACCGTCTCTCTTATTATCTCGCAAACGGTGGGGTGCGGGAACACGAGTTTCTTTATGTTCTCTATATCTACCTCAAGATCCACCAGCGCCGAAACCGCCACGATATACTCGCTCGCGTACGATCCTATGATATGCGCGCCGATAAGGGTGTTGGTTTTGGTGTTGACGATAAGTTTGCATATGCCGGAAAGATCTGTGTTTTCGGCAACGTATCTTCCCGAATACATAAGCGAGAGTTTAAGCGTTTTGACGGGCAAACCCTTCGCCTTCGCGCTCTCCTCCGTCTCGCCTACGGAACCTATCTCCGGGTTGGTATATACTACGGAAGGAATAACGTTGTAACGCATTCTGTCGTACTTGCCGCGCATATTGTTCACGGCAACTTCCGCCTCTCTGTAAGCGGTGTGCGCGAGCATTATCTTGCCGTTCACGTCGCCCACGGCGTAAACGTTCGCAACGTTGGTCTGCATTCTGTCGTCGGTGACGATAGCGCCCCTCTCGAGGTTGACGCCGATGCTCTCCAGCCCGATGCCCTGCGTGACCGCTCTTCTGCCTATGGAAACGAGTACCTTGTCCGCCTTTACCTTTTCGGTCTTGCCGTCCTTCTCGTAAACCACTCCGTCGGCCTCTACCGCGGTAACCTTCGCGCCGAGGCGGAAGTCCACGCCCTTCTTTTCAAGGCTCTTTTGCAGTATGCCGGAAACTTCCGCGTCCGTCGGGCCGGCTATCTTATTCATCATCTCCACGACCACCACTTTGCTGCCGACCGACGAGAAGTAAGAAGCCATCTCCAGCCCTATAACGCCGCCGCCTATTATGGCGAGCGTTTCGGGTATAACTTTAAGGTCGAGTATCTCCTTGTTGGTCATAACGTAACCGGCGGCGAGGTTTTCTTTAAGGCCGGTTATCGGGGGAACCACGGGCATGGATCCCGTCGCTACGATAAGTCTTTCGGCAAGGTACCGTTCGCCCTTCGCCTCAACTATATAGCCGCCCTCGCCCCTGCCTGCGATTTTGGCTTCGGCTTCCACCATGGTGACCTTCGCCTTTTTGAGCGAAGCCTTAACGCCGGAAACAAGCGTCTTCACAACGCCGTTCTTCCTCTCCACCACGAACGCCTGATCCACGCCCTTTCCGACCTTTACGTCCACGCCGTAATCTGCGGAATGCTTCGCGTAATCGAGGACTTTTGCCGAATAGAGAAATGTCTTTGAAGGAACGCAACCCTCGTTCAGGCACACGCCGCCGAAGTGTTCCTTTTCTATTACCATTGTCTTGAAGCCCGCTTGTCCGGCGCGCTCCGCGGCAAGATACCCGCCCGGGCCGCCGCCTATAACGATAACGTCAAATTTGTCCATATATATCACCTCAATCGAATATTACGTTGTAACTGAAATTTTCAAGGTATTCCTTGAGTTCTTTAAGGAATTTGGAAGCGGGCGAACCGTCCAGCGCCCTGTGGTCGTAAGTCAGGGAAAGCGTCATCGCCTGATAGGGTACGATCTCTCCGTTCGCTCCGATCTTCACTCTCGTTTCGAGCGCGCACACGCCGAGAATGCCCGTTTGCGGCGGGTTGATAACCGGCGTGAAACTCTCTATCCCGTAAACGCCTATGTTGGAAACGGTGAACGAACCGCCGGACATAAGGTCGGGTTTGAGCGTTCCCGCCTGCGCCTCTTTAGCGAGTTTTTTCGCGTTAACGGCTATTTCTTTCAAAGACATACGCTCCGCGCCGAACAGCACCGGAACGAGAAGCCCTTTAGGCGTATCCACCGCTATGCCGAGGTTGGCGGAAGAAAAATATCTCATCGTGTCGCCGTTCACAAGGTTTGCGTTGAGCGCCTTGTGGTTGAGTATCACTCTCGAAACGGCGTATAAAATAATATCGTTGAACGTTATGTTCGGAAGCCCCAGCCTCTCCGCGTTCGCCTTTATGAAGGCGCGCAGGGCGATAATGTTCGTGCAGTCGAAAGAGATATTGTGCGTGAGTTGCGCCATGGAAGAAAGGCTGTTCATCATATTCTTCGCGATCACCTTTCTCATATTGCTCATCTTTTCTTCCGTGTAAGCGCGAACGTCCGCCGCGGGCGCTTTTACTTCCGCGATCGTTTTTGCTTCCGCGGGCGCGCTTTCCGTAGCGGCTTTCGCTCCGTTTACGGAAGCCGTTCTCACGTCTTTCTCAACTATTCTGCCCTTGGGGCCGGTAGCGTCGCACGCGGCGAGATCCACGCCGAGTTTTTCGGCTAAATGTTTAGCCCTCGGGGATGCGAACACCTTTCCGTTCTCCGTGGCGGGTTTTGCCGAAGCGGCGGTTTGCGCGGGTGCCGAAGCCGCGGTAACTTCAACGGCTTTTGCTTCCGCGGGCGCGGCGGAGCCTTGCGCGTTTGCGTTCGGGGCGAACGGACTCACGTCGTCCCCCTTCTTGCCGACCGCGCATACGGGAACGAGCACGGGAACTTCGTCGCCGTCCTTATAGAACTGCGCGAGAATTTCGCCCTCTACCTCGCTCTCCTGATCGAACGCGGCTTTATCCGTTTCGTAACTGAACAACACTTCGCCCACCGAAATATGCTCGCCTACCTTTTTATGCCATTTTGTAAGCACGCATTGTTCCACCGTTATACCCTGTTTGGGCATAAGAACGGGTTTCGCGTCGGTAGCGACGGGTGCCGCGGGAGCCGCGGCGGTCGTAACAGGCGCGGCGGGCGTTTCCGTCGGCGCGGCTTGCGTCGCCTTGCCCGTAAATTCGGAAATATCCTCTCCCTTCGCCCCCACCACGCACACGGGCACGAGCACGGGAACTTCCGCTCCCTCGTCGAAAAGCAGCGCGAGGACTTCTCCCTCAACTTCGCTCTCCTGATCGAACGCGGACTTATCCGTTTCGTAACTGAACAATACTTCGCCTACCGAAATATGTTCGCCTACCTTTTTATGCCATTTTGTAAGTACGCACTGTTCCACGGTGATACCTTGTTTTGGCATTAAAACCGGTTTTGCCATATCTTTTACGTTTACCTCCGTTTTGTAATTCTGTATTTTGTTTATTGTTTTTTCTGTATTTCGATAGCAGCGACTGATTTACGCTGTAGTCATCGTGAATTGCTTTCTTGCGAAAGCGCCGAACTTCACTCTTCACCGCCGAACTTCACTCTTCACCGCGCCTTCAGGCGCAACAAGGCTCCCGCGGAGATTTTGCAAAAATATCCGTGGGAAAGAGGAGAAACCGACGGTCAAGGCTTAC
>JAFTDZ010000100.1 GCA_017453885.1 Clostridia bacterium | reverse complement strand
CAGCCCGCCGATACTCCTTTTGTTCTTCGTTGTATCCGGGGTGAATTTCCGGCTCGACGTGCTTGTGGATATGGCGAGCGCCATAAACGGAATACCCATTCTCGTTATAGGCATGCTGTACTTTGTGGTGCGTATCGTGGGCAAATACGGCGGCGCGTATCTCGGTTGCCTTATAACTAAAAAGCCGAAGAAGGTGCGCAACTGCCTCGGCCTCGCGCTTATTCCTCAGGCGGGCGTGGCGATAGGGCTTGCGGCGCTCGGCGCGAGGATACTCGGCGGCGACGCGGGCAGCGTGTTGCAGACTATAATCCTCTCCTCGAGCATTCTATATGAACTTATCGGGCCCGCTTCGGCAAAACTCGCGCTGTATCTGTCCGGCTCTTACGGGGCGGAAGAAGCGGGGCAAACGCCCGTTCCGGCGGAAATTAAGCCCGACGACGTGGAACTTCTCAAAGAAAAGTTGTATAATATACAAAAAGAGATAGCGGATAAAGAATATGCCCGAACGGAAGAAGAATCCGCTTATATAGACGCTATCGACGAGCAGGACGATACCGTCGATTATATACGAAAAAAATTCATAAACAGGCGCTGAAGCCTTAAAAGGAGAAAATCATGCCCGATTTAATCGCGTCTTTCCTCGGCGGGTGGGCCGAAGAAGTCAACTTATATTCCACTCTTTTCAAAGTAGTTATAGCCATAATTTTTTCGGCTATAATAGGCGCCGAACGCGCCAAAAAAAGGCATGCGGCGGGTCTGCGAACCTTTATGCTGGTATCGGTGGGCGCGGTCGTCAGCGGAATTTGCGACGCGTATCTTATAAAGTCGTTTTCTATTTCCGTCCCCTTCCTTTCGGCGGCGCTGCTTATCGGAATAGCCGTAATAAGTTGCAACGCCATTTTATACAGTTCCAAAAGCCAACTGAAGGGGCTTACCACTTCGGTGTGTATGTGGGTTTCCTGCGTGATATCGGTGGCTTTGGGGCTGGGGCTTTACGTCGTTTTCCTTATCGGGGCGGCGGCGCTTATGCTCACGCTGATGCTGTTCCCCAACCTCGAGGGGTGGTTCAAAAACAAGTCCAACCACTTCGAGATACACCTCGAACTCAACTCGAGAAATCTCCTTCGCGAATTCCTTGAAACGATACGCACGTTCGGCCTTGCGGTAAACAATATAGAGATAAACCCCGCCTATGCGAACACGGGGCTCGGGGTATATTCGCTTATTCTCACGGTGGAGAGCGACGAACTCAAAAAGAAAAGTCACGACGAGATAATCGAGGCGCTCTCCTCTCTCGACTGCGTGCATTATATCGAAAAAATAAGTTGATAATCGGAGATAAAGGCGGGTTATGAAAGGTTTGGTTAAAAAAATCGCCGCGGCGGCAGCGGCTTTGACGGCGGTCTTCTTCGTATCCTGCGGGGCGAGGAACGTTACCTCGTCTATCGTTGACGATTCGTCCTCGTCGGCGGAATCTTTCGGTGAGGAATTTTCTGCGGAAGAGGGTAAACCGGACGATATCGTAATTGATTTTGACTCCCCATCCGGAAACGTTCCCGATCCTCTCGCCGTATCTTTCAGCGCGGTAATGCCGGCGTTTTTCGCCGATAAAAATAATGAAATAACCGTGGAATACGGGCCGACGTATTTCGTCGGGCCTTCCTACGGGTTTTCCCGCAATATAGCCTTGTTATCGCTCGCGATGGCCTGGGCGAATTTGAGTGAATCGAAAATAAAGAAATTTACGGAAAACGGCCCCTTCGAGGACGCGGTGTTCAAATCCTTCAGAAGCGAAAACGTGACGGATTCCATTTCTTATACTATCGCAAGGATATGCGAGAGCGATTTTGACGTAATAGCCGTTTCCGTGCGCGGCTACGATTACGCAGACGAGTGGATAGGGAATTTCGATATAGGAACGGAAGGCTACCACCGCGGTTTCAAGGCGGCGGCGGACGTGATATACAACGACCTTTCGGAATACTTGCAAAGTTCCGGACCTTACGGCGGCAGAACCGTTAAATTATGGTTAAACGGATATTCCCGCGGGGGCGCGGTGGCGAATGTTCTCGGCTGTATGCTGAACGATTCCGGCATTACGGCCGAAGAAAATATTTTCGTATATACTTTCGAGGCTCCGCACGGCGTATCGCTTTACCGCGAAAAGGCGGACGGTAACATTTATAACGTGATTTTAAGCGAGGACATAGTTACGCACGTCGTGCCGGAAAAGTTGGGGTTGAAACGCGCAGGCTTCGACCGCGACGTGTTTTCCGCAGACTATATCGAATATTATAGAGAATACGATTCCGAATCTCGTCCGGCAACATTTAAGAGCAAGCGGCACGCGGACGGAAAATCTCTTTACTCTTCCGTTTTTTCCGGTCTGATGCAAGATCCTTACGTCGTCGGCTACCTTACCATGCACGACAGAGAGGCTTATGTCAATAACTTCAGCGTGAACGGCAAACCCATGCTCGGGTTGGTTTTCAGGTTTGCGCTTTACGCGCCGAGCCGCGTGATTTCCCGCCTTGCGGAGGAACTTACGGGGAACGGAAAATCTCTTGTAAATCTTATAGGTAAAATTTACGACGATCCTTCCGCCCTTTACGATAAGGTCAAGCCCGTTTTCGACGAACTCGGGTTGAGTTACGGGGAGGACCTCGAACCGTGTTGTTTTGCCCTTCAGCAACTTATCCGCACCGTCTATTATTCCGGCGCGTATTCGCCGCTTGACGATGTTGCCGACGTTATCGATAACGTCGATTATATCTATATGATGCACTCGCCCGAAACCGTTTATCTTTCACTTAAAAATTATTGAAAAGTTTTTTGAAAAACTTCATCGGAAATAAATTTTTATAAAAACGTGTAAAAGTGTTGTAATATCCGTTCGTTTGGTGTATAATACTAAACGGCTCAGGTCACGTTTCGGAAAAAAGGAAAAATGAAAAAGGAATACAGGACGGAGAGTGATTCGGTAGGCGATTTACTCGTCGAAAAGGACGCTCTTTACGGAATACAATCACTCCGCGCGAAGAATAATTTCGGCGTACTCGATCGCCGTATGAGTTTTACGTTCGTAAAAAACATAGCGCTTATCAAAAAGGCTGCCGCTATCGTAAACGGCGAATACGGCTATCTGGATAAGGCGAAGGCAAACGCTATCGTCTTTGCTTGCGACGAAATACTTTCCGGCAAACACCGCAAAGAATTTATCGTCGGCGCGTTGCAGGGCGGCGCCGGTACTTCCGCTAACATGAACGTGAACGAGGTGGTCGCAAACCTCGCAATAATGCGGTTAAACGGAGAAAAAGGGGACTATTCCGTCGTTCACCCGAATGACGACGTAAATATGGAACAGTCCACCAACGACGTTATACCCACCGCCGGCAAACTTACGGTACTTACTATTTCGCGGGAACTTCTCGCGGAACTTTCTTCGCTGAAAGCCGCGCTCGATAAAAAGGCGGAAGAATTCGACGGCATACTCAAAATGGGCAGAACGCAACTTCAGGACGCCGTGCCCATGCGCCTCGGTCAGGCTTTCGGCGCTTTCGCTGCGGCAGTCGGCAGGGATATAAATAGGATAGAGAGAGATCTTGCGGAAATGCGCGTTATAAATATGGGCGGCACGGCGATAGGCACCGCCATAAACGCGAAGAAGCAGTATTTCGACCATATAACGGAGAAGATCTCCGAACTTTTCGGCGAAAAACTCGAGAGGGCGGGGAATCTTTTCGACGGGACGCAGAACGTTGATTGTTTCGCCTCGGTATCGGGCGCGATGAAGGCGCTCGCCGTGAACCTCTCGAAAATGTGCAACGACCTGCGCCTTATGTCCAGCGGGCCGCGCGCGGGGCTCGGAGAGATAACCCTGCCCGCAATGCAGAACGGCTCTTCCATAATGCCGGGCAAAATTAACCCCGTGATACCCGAAGTGGTAAACCAAACCGCGTTTATGGTTATCGGGCACGACGTTACCATATCTCTCGCGGCGGAAGCGGGGCAACTCGAACTCAACGCGTTCGAACCGGTAATATTCTTCCAACTTTTCGAATCTATCCGCGCGCTCACCGGCGCCGTGAAAACGCTTACCGTAAACTGCATAGAAGGTATCGAGGCGAACGAGGAGAGGTGCGCCGAGTGGGTGGACCGCAGCGTCGGTTCCGTAACGGCGCTCAATCCTTATATCGGTTACAAAAAAGCCGCCGAAATCGCGAAGGAATCGCTTAAAACGGGGGAACCTGTCAAAAGCATAGTCCTTCGGCGCGGGCTTATGACGGAACAGCAATTGAGCGAAGTTCTTGATCCCGTTGCGCTTACCGAACCTTCTGTAAAATAACACCGCTCACGCTTTGGGAAAAACGTTTTGTTTTTCATTGTTACATCCATAAAACGGCAAGGGCTCGTAGAAAATACGGGCCCTTGTCCGTTTTTTGTATTCAGAAAACCCCCGGATAGTCCGGGGGTTCAAAAAAGGCTATGCCGATGCGGTTGAAATAAAAACTCCGTTTGTGTATAATAAGAATTGACCTGCCAGTCAAATAAAACACAAACGGAGGACATTGAAAATGAAT
>JAFTDZ010000099.1 GCA_017453885.1 Clostridia bacterium | reverse complement strand
TGGCACTTGTTGCTGTACGACGTGAACGGCCTTCCGTTGCTCGCGGCGCATTGCGTCCAACTCTCGCCGCCGTCGTAGGAATATGCGAGTTGCACTCCGTCGTCCGCGCCGCTTTCCAGGCGAGAAACGTGAATGAGCGTACCGTCGGAACACTCCACTATCTGCCCTTCCCACCATTTGCGGTTGACGTTTGAAGATTCCACCGAAGAATATATTTCCCACTTCTGCCCGTTTGCCGAAGCGTAAATATCGTTGCTATCGGAGTTGGAATTTTCTCCGGAAAACAGCCATATATTATCCCACTTGTCGCTCAATATCGTCGGTCTGTGAGCGGCGTTCCTCGGCAAAACTTTCTTCGCGCGGGTAAGGTGAAGGTTTTCGGAAGGACGGTCGCAGTCGGGGTTGTCTATCGTTATAACGTTCTGACCGCCGTTGTTGAGCCATAACTGCATAACTCCGTTAAGCATAAAAAGGTGCGGCTGATATAGCCCTATATCATCGTTTTTTTGTTCTATTATAAGGCTTTCTTCAGACCAGGTAACGCCGCCGTCGTCACTGTAATGGAAGGCGTTGTAATTAGTGTAATGCGGTTCGCCGTCGCCGCCGGTCATAAACCCTATCCACAGGCGGCCGCCGTCCGTAAGACATACGGTAGGCAAGCCGAACCACCTTCTGTCCCCGAAAGCATACGTTTCCTTTACGTCCGGCGCAATGCGGGAAGTTTCCACGCCTTCAAAATTGCTCCAGAACGCCCAGTAATTGCCGAGATCCATCTTCTCAAACTCCCCTTCGGCTTTCGCCTCTGTTTTGCCCGTTTGAAACGGCAGGCAAAACAGCAGAGCGAAAACAAAAAATACTATCAAAAAACTTATCTTTTTCATCTGTTTCACCCATTTAACCTCTCGTTATCGTATATTCGTGTATCATGGGCGTGAAAACGTATTCGTTGCCTTCAAGCCCATCGTCTCCGCTGACTGCGGACGACGTGAAATATATCTGTATTTCCCTTGAAGAAACGCTATGCCCGTACTGATCCGAAACGACGCAACCGTTGTAAATACGCTTGTATCCGTTGCCGCGCGAGGTATCGGCATCGTCCACCCCCGTGTGAATGGCGCTTATTCTCCTTTGCCGCGGATTGTAAAGTTTCCACACTCCCTCGGCGGGAACCGTTCCCGGTAAATTGTCGTAAACTTTATAGATCTCGTCGGCGTCGGCCTCTACAGCCTGAACGGCTTCCGCAACGGAAGGCAGACCGCTGACGCTGCCGCCGTAATTCCTGCAGACTATATAGATGTTTTCGTCGGGATCGTAAACGTAATCGGCGGAGAACAGCATGGGGCTGTTCAATCCGTCCGCAAGGCCGGATACGTTCAATTTTATCCTGCCGCCGCGTATTACGGAGTTGAGATCGGAACAATCCATTTCCAACGCATAACTGTTGTTGAATTTGCCGTAATGGGAATAGAATAAAGTTATTTTTCCCTTTTTATCGTAACTGACGAGCGAGGGTTCTGTAAGCCCTTTATAGTTGGTGAGCCCCACGGCGGTTTGTTCCTGCTTGGAAAATTCCACTATCGGATTTTCGCCCACCTTTATATAATCGCCGTCTATCGTGTCGCACACGGCGAAACCTATCTGCGCGTTGGTTCTGTTTTGTTTTGACGAGCCGGAATACGCCATAAGATAAGCATAGATCTTGCCGTTATAATTGAATTCTCCCTTCACCACGTCGGCGGCGAAAACGGACGCGCCGTCCCAACCTTTTTCGGTAGGTCTCAAAACGGTTCTGAACTCGCCGTAATTCCATTTTCCGTTCCTATATTCCGCAGAACGAACGGCTATGGTGTCTGTCTGCATATCCTTCTGTTCGTTGCGCGTGTAGAACATATACTGCTTTGCCCCTATGCGAATCACACTCGGAGATTCGTTATAGTAGCCGAGTTCCTCGTCAAAACAGGCATCGATGCCGGTAACGGGTTTGCTTCTGCCCGCCTCGCTCACAGGCTTACCGGTCTTTCCGCCGCAGCCCGCGCAAAGCGCCAGAATCAGAACGATAGCGGATATAAATACTTTATTTTTCATCTTGCGCCCTCCGTCAGTTCGGCTATGCCGGGAACGGAATCGTCGAACAGTCTTCCGACAGAAAAATCGGAGTAATAAAGCCCTATATTGTCAAAATAAATCGTAACGTTGTCGTTCACAATAAACTGACTTGTGATATAAATATTGTTATGCGGTTTGTTCTCGTCGTAAACGCCGTCCGTCCATTCGTTAGCCATGCTCCAGGACGGACACTCGTACTGCGAGAAAGGTATCCTCACCCATCCGCAGAAGCCGGCGGGTATATACGCCACAGTATCGGTGGACGCCGAAAACTCCTCGCCCGTTTCGGTATCGTAAAAATACAGCGTTCTGTATGTGGAGCCGTTAAGATTCCACCTCTCCGCGCCGCCTTCTTCCTGTTCGGCGAATTCCAGATTGAAACTTACGTAATAACTCTGCGGATTTTTTACCCACACCGTTAGCCCCTTTGCCCCGCGGAAATCGTTTTTGCCTTCCGACAGAGTTATGCCGAGTGAACCGTAGGAATTCAGGGAAGCGTCGTACTCGTCGTAATAACTTCCGTATTCCCATTTAAGCGCCTTGCCGTAAGCGGCTTCTTCCTTGCTGTAAACAAAACGCTGCCCGTTTACGGAATATAAAGATTTCCAGGCGTTTTCTTTCGCATTCCTTTTGAGTTCGTCAATGCTCTCCCTCTCGCTCTCCGTTGCGAAGCGGGCGTCCATCGCCTTGTTTCCGCTCCACGTTACCCCGTCGAGATCGGTATCGGCAAAATCGTATATCTTGCGCTCGGTAACTTCGAGAGTTTTATCCTCGAAATCTTCCAGTATCTTTACGTCCCCGAAATAAACGTCCTTATCGGAAACGTTCACGGTCGCGTCGGTAAGATTAAAGAAATGCGTGAGCATAGCCCTTCTCGAAGTGGTATAAGAAGAATTATGTTGTATCCTCACTTTAACGATATTCGCGGGCGCGGCGGTCGGGTTTTGTACGGTACCGCCGTTGACGAGCGCCCACGGCAGATACATGGTTCCGCAGAAACCGAGTGTAGGCCAAAGATAATTGTACATAAAAGTAACTTCCGTAGCCGTTCCGTCGGAATTTGCGGCGGGAATAGTGGTTTGCACCGAATTGTAATTGTTCGATTCGTAAACCTTACCGTTCGCGTCCGTAAAAATAAACCTGAACATAGACCATGCGGGCGTAACTCCGTTCTGGTTGGTAGCCGAAACGGGATTCACCGTTATGCCTATGTGCGTGCCGGAAATCTCGATGTTGCCGAGATCTATTTCGAGATAATCGGCTCCTTCTCCGCGCGCGTCGGGCGAAAGTTCCAACGTCATGGCGGCCGACTCCGCGCTTACGCCTTCTCTGCCGTCCGCCGCGCTATGCGTGTAATGCGCGAAAGCAAAAGATAAGGCGAGCGCCGCCGCAAAGGCGGCAATAAATTTCTTTTTCACTTTTCCTCTCCTTTTATACTGATATTTTTTTCATCGCTTCGAAAAACTTTTCGTAGAATTTATCTGCGTTTATGCTCTTCGCGACAGCAACGGGGCTACCGTCTTCTCTCGTTTCCGTGTAACCGCGGCGCCCCTCTTCAAGGGTAACGGCGACTTTTACTTCCTCGAACCCGCATATATCGCCATCGGAAACGCACAGCACGCAAAGCGGATCGTGCATCGTAGGGTATCTTTGCGGTTTACCATCTCCGTTGTTGCTCTCTATCCATACGTTCATCATCTGTTTTACGAGATCCAGCGCGGGAGAAGATAATTTTCCGAGCGCGTCGGTCTGCTCTTTATAGAGTTTGCACTTCGTAGTCACGTCCAGCCCCACCGAGGTTATCTTAAGCCCGCAGGTAAAGAATATATCCGCCGCTTCCGGATCCACCCTCACGTTCCATTCGGGATAGGTGCCGGCAAATTGCCCGCACATTACGCGCGCCTCTTTGAGTAATAGGAATTTCTTCGGATCCTTCTTTATTGCGGCGGCGATATTAGTGAGCGGACCGAGCGCTATCAGAGTTACCTCTCCCGGATATTTTTCCGCTGCGGAAAGAATAAAGTCTTCCGCCGAGCCTTCGTCGGCACGTTCCGAAGCCATATCGTCGCGATAGTGGTGTATCCTTATCTTGCCGTCAGGTTCGGTATTCTCGTAATCCCATTTGGGGATATATCCGTTTACGGGCTCGTCGTGACCGGAAAAGACGGGCACGCCTTCCCTCCCCGCAAGTTTCAGTATCCTCTTTACTATCTTCGTCCGCTCGGCGGTATTTTTGAAAACGGTGGTTATCCCGAGAATTTCAAAGTCGTCGTCGGCGAGGGCGGCAAGCAGGGCGAATGCGTCGTCTATATCGTCCCCTATATCCGTATCTATAATTATTTTCTTCATATCCGTCACTTTATCTCCACGGTTGCGGGCACCGCTTTGTTATAAGAATAATCTCCGTATATACCCGTAAATTTTATGTCGTGGTACGCCGAAGCCGGATCGTTTATCGGCCAGGCATACTTTATTCCCATAGCCTTTTTATGCGCCTGAAAACTGCCGTTTTTATACGTTATGAAAGTTTCGTACCCCTTGCGTTTAGCGGTCTCGAGAGTATCGCCTACTATAGCGGCGGCGTTCGCCGCGCTGTCGGCGCAAATAATCTCCGCGTAGTATTCGTTCCACAGCAAGCGCAGGTTGTTTTGTATGTCCACTACCTTGTTGTAGTTTTCGCCCGTGGGATCGAGTTCGAACTCGAAACCGCGGTAACTGTAAGTGTAAGGTATAAGCCCCGCCTTTAAGTTATGGTTGACGAAATTCACGTAAGTGTTGAAGATCCCGCCGTGCGCGTCCGAAAGGTAAACGTACATAGGGCTGTAGAGAACGTTCGGCGAGAAGAAACCGTAAGCGGAAGTGTTGCTTGCGTTGAATGCCGCCTTGACTGCGTCGGTGTATTCTATCTGCCCCTTTTCGCACGTTACTTCCCTGCCGTTTATGACCGCCTTTTCGCCCGGTTTTACCGTGTAGTAGAAAGTTCCGTTTTTATCGGAAGCGTTCTCCGCCTCTGTGCCGAAGGCAAGCAGCCTCTGCCCTTCCTCGGAATAGAGAAAATCGAAAAGTTTGATAACTCTGTCCGGCCGCTTGCATTTGTTGGTTATCATGGAGAACATATACGAGTTGCCCGTTACCGAGATCTGCGGAACCGTACCCGCGGAGTTGCCGAACACTATGGGAACGTAACTCTTGTTTTCGTAATTATATTCCCCGCCCGAACGCTTTACGTTCCAGTTTTTGAAGTAGGAAGCCATATCCTGCGGCGAACCTATATATATGAAGGGCAACCCGTTCTGAATATACGAACCTATCTGAGAAGCCGTTGCCGTAAGATTGCCTGAAGTCATAAGTCCGTTGCGGTATAGTTCGTTCAGCCATACCATCATTTCCTTGAATTCCGGTTGAGCGTACTGGTAAACATAGTTGCCGTTTTCGTCTTCTTCCGGCACGGAAAAGTATTCCATAAGCCATCTGATACCGACGCTGCCGGTGGTGCGGTGAGATTCGAACGGAGCAAGGCAGACCGTAGGATTATCGTTTTTAAGTCCGTAAGTCCTCTTTACCCACAGACACATATCCAGCACTCCCTGCGGGGTACATACGGAAGCGGGATCCCAACTTGCGTCGGCGGCCTTCATGGCCGCGTTATACGCGTCGAGATAATCTTTTCTCGCAACTATGCCGCCGTTTGACAGCAGCGAATAGCCCATGTCGGCATATTCCTTTACGTCCTCGGTGGAATAGAAATGGTTGGGTATGCCGTAAAGGTTCCCGTCGGATGCGGTGTACATTTCCACCATCTCCTTGTTGAGCCTTCCGAGAAGCGTAGGCGCCCAACGCTTTGCAAGTTCCTGTATGGGATAAATGTAATTGCGCGATTCCGCAAGTTTTATCCTTTCCTGCGTGTTCGCCGCGATGGAGATGACGTCGGTAAAGGTGTTTGTCTGCATCATCGTGGAAAGTTTCGAGCCGTCTGAATTCGCGGGAGTTTCAAATCGTACCGTTATGCCGGTACGGTTGTATATTTCCCTGCTTATAAGCGAACTGGAATTGTTGTTCCACCCGGCAAGATCCACGTACCAACTCACGGTCACGCGGTCCTCGTCTTTCCATTGCGTCCAACTGTCGCTCGAAGCGGAAGCGTTCGGGTAATCCGGATAAACGAGTCCGGAAGAAGCGCCCCCTCCCGATTTACCGCATCCCACGGCGTAAGCGATCGTTACCGCAAAGCAGATGCAAGCGATCAGAATTTTTAGTTTTTTCATAAAATTTCCTCCTTTTTCAGAAAAGTTTTTTTGTTTTCAACCTTTAAGCGAACCTACGGTAACGCCTTTCGTAAAATATTTCGACAGGAACGGATAGACGAACAACACGGGCAATATCGCCACGATGATAGCCGCATAACTAACCGTTTTAGACGTGACTTTTTCAAGTATTTCCCCGCCGACGGAAGGCGTGTAACTCGCCTTGTTTATTACGCCCATAAGATAATACTGAAGCAAGATAACGTTCTCGCCGCCGCGCGTATATATCATAGTGGAGTAATACGCGTTCCAGTTGCCTACCATAAGCCACAGAAGGACCGTCGCGTGGACAGCTTTCGACAAAGGCATATAGATGCTTATCCATATCCTCAATTCGCCTGCGCCGTCTATCACGGCGGAGTCGTGCAGTTCTTCGGATAGCGCGGAATACCCGCCGGATAATATTATCATATTATAGACCGAGTAAAGCGCGGGGATTATATATACCCAGAAGGTATCGAACAGCCCCAGAAAGTTGATAAGCACGAAATACGGTATAAGTCCGCCGCCAAAGAACATGGTGAACAGGTTGGCCGCCTGAAAGAACCTGCGGAATTTCAATTCTCTCCTGCTCATCGCGTACGCCACTAAAGAGGTGAACGACAACGACAGCAAAGAACCTGCGGCCGTTCTTATAATTGTGTTTTTGTACGCTATCCAAAGCATATTGTCCGACACTATCACCTGATAGTTTGCGAGCGTCCACACCCGCGGCACAAGCCACACCCCGCCGCCCATATAATCGTTGCCGTCGGAGAAAGAACCCGCCAACACGAATACGAACGGATATATCATGATAAGCACGCACAGCGCCAGAAATATGTAATTAACGTAGTCGAACGCTTTCATTCCGCGGAGTTTCTTCGGCCTGCGCGATGTGATATACTTTGCCATGATCAGCCGAATAACCCCCTGTTTGCAATTTTTTTGGAAACGGCGTTTGCCGAAAGCATAAGTATTATGCCGATAGTTGATTCGAAAAATCCCATCGCGGTGGTATAAGCGTACTTGCGTTCGATCATTCCCGTTTGATATATATACGTCGCAAGCACCTCGCTTCGGGAAGTGTTCGCGGGGTTTTGCAATACATAAAACTGTTCGAAGTTGTTCGACAGCAATCCTGAAATATTGAGTAGTAGGAATACCGTGACCGTGGGCGCTATCGACGGCAACGTTATATATAAGGCGCGCTTGAACCTGTCGGCGCCGTCGAGTTGGGCGGCTTCGTACAGTTCGGGGCTTGTATTGGTTATCGCGGCAAGGTAGATCACCGAGCCCCAGCCTACGCCCTTTATCATGGATATGGTGATGATAAGCGGCCAGAAATATTTAGCCGTGAGAAGATTTACGGGATCGTCTCTCGAACCTATTCCGAAAAAATACATTACGGGGTTGAATATTCCCGTGGTCATATCCGCGAGCGCGATAACTATTCCGCCGAACACCACCCACGATATAAAGTGCGGAAAGATAGAGAGAGTCTGCACCGCTTTTTTATATCCCGAATGAAGTATCTCGTTCAACAGCAGCGCGAATATGATTGGCGCGGGAAAGTTTATCAGCAGCATCAGCAGGTTCAACCCGAGTGTATTTGCCATTACGTCCCAGAATTTCTGATCCCTAAAAAACTCCGCAAAGTTAGCAAAGCCAACGAAGCCGCCGTATTTTATCACGTCAAATATGTTAAAATACAGCGAATCGTCTTTGAATGCGATAATTATACCCGCCATAGGCACATATGCGAATACGAGCAGAAACGCAAGCCCCATACATGCCGCGGCAAACAGAGTGTAATCTCTGCTCACCCACCTCTTTCCGCGGCGAACCTTATTTCTTCCGGCGGACGGAATGTCCTTTATTCTATCCATCTGTTTACTCCGTTCGGCGATCAGATATTGTTTATTCTTTCAACCGTCGCTTTTCCGGCTGAAGTGAGAAGATTCAGTTCGCTGCCCACGGAAAAAACGGTCATGCCGCAGGCAGCTCCTTTTTCAAGGTAAGTACCGTCGGAAGTTATTATGCCGCAGATCTTGCCCGCTCTTGCGGCGCGTTCCGACGTGATTTCTATAGCCCGTAAAATTTTATCGGACGCCTTCTCTCCGAGGCAACCGTAATCGCAGGAAAGATCGTTGGGGCCCATTAAAAAGCCGTCCACCCCGTCTACGGAGAGTATGTCCGAAATGTTTTCCACTCCCTTTGCCGTTTCTATCTGAGCGAATATCTTTATTGTTTCGTTGGCGGTTTTTATGTATCCGGTTATTTCCGGCGGATCGTAAAGGGTGTGCGCCCGCATCGTGGAAATGCCCCTCTTGCCGACGGGCGCGTATTTTGCGTACTTTACCACCTCGCTTATCTGTTCGGCGGTATCGGTCTGCGGCAGAAGAAAGCCGCCCGACCCCATATCCGCGAATTTCGTAATATCCCTGCGGGAATTATCCGCAAGCCTGACGACGGAAGTTATCCCGACGAGTTTTGCCGTCATTATGATTTTGGATACGTCGGAATAATCGAAACCGCCGTGTTCGTTATCGAGTATAAAAAAGTCGAAGCCGCAATTTTTAAGCAGTACAGGCAAGTTAGGGAAAGCAACCTCGCTAATCATTATTCCTTTATATCTCGTTCGCATCATGGTCCTCCGCAAGTTTTTTAAGTCCTTCTATCGCGCTCGCGCCGTTGGCGTATCTGTAATTTCCGCTCAAAGCCCCGCCTATCCGCTCGAACTGTTCGCGGTAACGTTCCACGAAAGTTCCCACGAATATCAACCCGCTTCTCTTCGGCAACCGCTTGATGGCGTTTCCGTAATTTTCTATAAGTATATCCTCTTTGCCTTTTACTTCGCACGGCGCGCCGCCGCCTATAAGCCCGGAAACGGTACACAACGTTTTACCGTTAAAGTACGGTCGGCTCTCGAAGTCGCCCGTCTCAAAGATATCCGAAAGACAGCATATCTGGCTCGTCGTTCCCGTGTTAAGGAGATAGTCTTCCGCAGTCACGCCCGCGCTGTAAACGCTTGCCTGCTGATCTCCGACCGGCGAGAATATCGCCTTGCCGAGATAACTTCCCGCCTGCTCTATCCTCGTCGTAGCGGCGGGGAATTTAAGCCCCTTGAAGTAAGGCAGCCCCGTCACGTCGTGATTGAGTTCGCCTGTGGCGGAAATATAAAAGCCCGTGGGGCAAGCGTCCGTAACGTGTACGACCGCATTCCCCGTCAGGTAATAGGTAAGATACGAACCCAATGTATCTACATAGACCGCTTTCGAATAAACTTCCGGGTATAACGATTGCCCCGCATAAATGCTCAACGCAGGCAAATTGTCCTTTATTGCCGTACCGCTTTCCGCCGGCAGAAAGAAGGGATATTCTCCGCGCCCCAAAAGGCGATAACGCGCGTCGCGCCAGGAAATATATTCGGTTAACGGCAGATGCTTTTCGTCGCTTAAAACATATCCGTGCATCTGTACGGAAAAATATACCCTTTTCGCCGCGGATCCGTTTATTACGGCGGTTATCGAATCCGTTATCCTGTCTATCGGCACCTCGAAGATATGCTCGGTCCTGTTCGTCGGGTGCGGAAAATCGATTATATTAATGTTCCCGTCGTCTTCGGAATACTTTATATTCGTACTTCCCACGTCTATAAATAAGTTGCTCATGATTTCTCGCTTTTTTAGTTATATTCTAATTATAACAGCTGAACCGCTTCAATTCAATACAAAAATCATAGAACATTTATTAGAAAATCCGAGATTTATAGTTAAACGGATAAAAAACAAAAGCGAGGTTTTCGTTGTAAACACTTGCTTTTTACTCGCTTATATATTATACTGATAACAAAATACAGGCGTTAAAAAAAGGAAAAAATTATGCCGCAATCGACTTATTCGTTTGTCCGAACAAGAAAATGTAAAGTGTATATTCCCACCCATTCGCACAAAAATTACGAATTCGTATATTTTTTCAGCGGGAAAGGCACGCTTTGGTACGAGAACAAACAAACCACTTTCTCGGCAGGCTGCTATTACCTAATGGAGCCGGGCGTACTGCATAGCGAATTATACGAGAATACGGGAAAAAGCCTTGTGGTTCAATTTGATAAACCGCAGGAAGATTTTAATTTGAGTTCACTTTTTCAAAGCGATACGGCGCTCAACCTGAAACGACAATGCGAACGCATACTCGAGGAATTGAAAAACCGCCTTTTCGGTTACGACGTAGTGGTGGAATCGATCATGAAGGAAATGCTCGTCCTGCTCGCGCGCCAACAGCACAAAAAAGCGGGTTTCGGCACGAATTCGGTACAGGAAACGATAATATATTTAGATGAATATTATATGACTAACATAAAGGTAGCCGAACTTGCGAAGGACTGCGGATATTCTCCCGATCACTACCGAGTGCTGTTCAAGCAGATGACAAAACAAACCCCAAAAGAATATATACTATCCAAGAGGATCAAACTAGCAAAAAAATTATTGAAAGAGACAAAACTTTCCGTTACGGAAATAAGCGAACGATGCGGCTTCGGTTCGTACGCGCAGTTCACCGTGTTTTTCAAAAGCCATACTAAATACGCCCCTCTTTCCTATCGCAAACTCAAATAAAAAGGGGCGTACCTACAAAATTTATAATTAAGCATCAACATCAGATCAAATTGACGGAACAATCAGGGTTTTTTCATCAAGCGAAAGTACAACGTCCGACATACAGATTATAGCGCCGGTACCGACGATGCGTTCTGTACTTTTAAGTACGGAAAAAGACTTTGCGGCGCTTTTATCGCAAAGAATCTTGATCTCTTCAAAAAGTTACGGCGCCTTTTGTACCTCATCGATGCGGATCGGCGGCGGATAGGTTTGCATAAAAAGTTTCGGATCGGCTTGCGCAAATGAACGAAGTTGCGTATCATCCATTGTAACATAAGTACGATTTTGATTTTGGCAAGGTGCTTTAACATGGTGGACTTGCCAACCTGCCGCCCCACTACCATAACCGCCTTGAATGCCGTACTCATATGCAAAAACCTTCGCTCCAAATCCCGTTTTATATATTCCATAACAATTCTCCGGAAAGAGCATTTTCAAAGTACGCTTTATTTTAGCACCAAAGGCGTTTTTGTCAAGAACTTAATCGCAAACACCTGAAATCGTAAAATATTTTTTTCTTTGCATTGCCGAATAGAAACGACAAAAAGATAGATACCTTTTTCGAGAATATAAATAAAATGTGTGTTAAAAAAAATATAGGGTTAACATATCATATCAACATTTGATATAAAACAAAAAGTTTCGTTAAGAAATTTACTCCGCTCTTTCTTTTTTTAATACCGGGCATCGAACAAAAAATCTGTAATAATCTTTTATTCGCAAACAGTTGTTATAATATTTTTATAGTT
>JAFTDZ010000098.1 GCA_017453885.1 Clostridia bacterium | reverse complement strand
TACGTTTATTTGTCCTTTAGAAATCCGGGTATTAAACTGAAATTGTAAACTTCCGAGGTATCGGAAAACACCGCTTGCAGTCAAGGGTAAAAATATTGCGGAACTTATTGAGTGAGAATTCCCTCTACACAATTTTTTTACTTGTTCCTTGACAGGCGCGGTCTTTCCCGATGGCGTTGATCCCGTAAAGGTCGGTTTCGACCTTTCGGGCCTATGGTTCGGAATAAATAAAACAGGAGGTAAATATGGCTCGTTCGGGACTTTCGAAAAGCATAACGATCGACGGCGAATACGTCGTTCAACTGCTCTCAGCGATGAAAGAGCAGACTTTGCTATGCAACGAAATCCCGAACGTAACCGCCGTAGTTAAATTTAATTATGTCCGCTATTGATAAAACCTCCTTTTTTCAAATCATCGAATGCTTAAACGAAACGAATAAGGAAGATCTGATACAAACCTTGCTCAATGTTGCCGCTCAAGCAATGGCATTTGATTTGCTTAAAAACAACTTAAGCGATTCGAACATGCAAAAAACGGTTGCGCTCTCCTCCGACTCTGTTTTAACAAACAAAACGGTGATTTCCGAAAACGATAAAAAGGTCCGTAACGCTAAAAAAGGAGTTGTTAAGTTTACAAAACAAGAATTAAACGTTATGCCTATTTCTTTCAAAAAATATTTTATCGTAAATAACCAAATAGTGAAATACAGATTTTACAGGGGAATGTTTCAGGCTCGTTATCATAGAAACGGAAAAAACATCGAAGTTGCGTCTCAAAGTTACGAATTGATGAAGAAAAAATTTATCGAAAAACTGTTGGACGAAACACCCTCTTACGATCTGCCGGAAAGCGTAAAAAACAAAAAGGTTCGCAAATTCGGAGAATACGGCGAAGAATGGCTTGCAATAAAAGAAAAAACCACTAAACCTTCGACTTTCAAAGAATACTCTCGCCTGTTTCGTAACGACCTAAAACCGAAATTCGGAAATACGTATTTAGACCGTATTACGCGTTCGACAATACAAGAATATCTGTTTTCTTTCGTTGAACAGGGCAAACACAGAACCGCCGAAAAACTTAAACTGCAATTGACTTGTATATTCGATATGGCGGCAGACGATTTTAATATCCCGTCGCCAATGAAAAACATAGTTCTTCCGTATCACGAGGCTCAAAAGGGCAGCGCCTTCAAGAAAGACGAAGAAAGAAGGCTTGTTGAGTACTGCAAAAATAATCCGAACGTGGAATCTTCTTCCGCTTTGCTTATTCTTTTGTATTTCGGAATACGGCAATCGGAACTAAAAACGATGAAGGTTATAAACGACAAATGGCTTGAAGTGGACACGAGCAAAGAACGCATGGGTAGAGATATAGTGATTAGAAAAATACCTTTTACTCCTATGGTCAAAGAAGTTCTTCAATATATCGATTTCGAAAAAGCCCGCAACACTAAACAGCGAACGATAGCCTCAACCATGCGAAGACAGTTTCCTAACCACCACCCTCACGAACTGCGTTATACTTTCATTACGCGTTGCAAAGAATGCGGCGTCAATCCCGAAGTGGTAATGCTGTGGGACGGACACGAGGCCGATAAAGACGTAAAAGCATCGAGAGTTGATAGAGGTTACACCGATTTTTCCGAAGAATACCAACTTAAAGAGGCAGAAAAAGTAAAATACGATATATAATCAAGGGGAATAAAAAAATCTTTCCCCTTATTTTTCACGATTCATTCCGTAAAGACTTTAATTTGCGTTAAAAATCCCGACATAAATAAATTTATAAATTAAACTAAAAGCGTTTTATTATACAAAATTTCCCGATTCGGTTCCAAAAAAGTTCCAAATCCGGTTCCAAATCAGTCCGTCATTCGTTTTTTGGGAAAAGAAAAACGGTTTATAATGCGTAATTACATCAATAAACCGTACTTTCTGGCTGGGGTGGAGAGATTTGAACTCCCGGATGACGGAGTCAGAGTCCGTAGCCTTACCGCTTGGCGACACCCCATCGCTTAACTTACTTTAGTATATTATCACTTTTCTCCCTTTTTTTCAACTGTTTTCTACCCCGTTAACAATTATTTTTTATAAATTTTTCAAAAATTCGATTGAAAATACTTGACATTCATATGAACGTGTAGTATAATGTAATAAAAATAACGTAGGAGCGTGTCAAAAATGGTAAATTTTCCGGGTAGCGTGATAGAAAAGACGGATATCAGCGGCAAGCAGTTTCTCGACGGAATGTTCAACGGCGTGAGCGGGCTGGTGATGTCGCAGATATGCGAACTGACCGGACTGAACACCCCCGCCGTTCAGAACTGGATAAACCGCGGTTGGCTTTCACGCCCCGTAAAAAAGAAGTATAACGAGGACCAGGTGGCGCGTATCCTTATAATAAACACACTTCGCGAGACGATGAGCCTGGAGAACGTTTACGGCCTGTTATATTACGTGAACGGAATAACCGACGACGCGACCGACGACATAGTTTCCGAGGCGGAACTTTACGGCTATATTTGCGATATAACGTTTTCGGACGCGACCGACGGGACGATAGACGGGACGATAGACGGGATCGTTAAAGATTTTAAGGAAAGGCGGGCGGGCGACGCGTTGAGATTAAAGACCGCGCTTAAGATAGTGTATTTAAGCGGCGTTGCCGAAAGGTATTTATCCGCTGCCGCGAAGATGCTTGAAGAAATACGTAAAAACGCGGATAATGTTCGATAAAGGCGACTAATTAAAAAAAAGACATAAAGGAGAAGGTGAAAATGTGGAATGATTGGACGACTTTGCAACAGGTTTACTTTTGCATCGCCGTGTTGTTTTCGGTAGTTCTGCTCGTTCAACTTGTACTTACGCTTATAGGCGCGGGACACGACGGCGAAGGCGTTGATCTGACGGGCGACGGAAATCCGGACGTTACGGTGGATGCCGACAGCGGGCTTGCCCCGTTTACGCTAAAAGGATTGGTTTCCTTCTTTGCGGTAGGCGGTTGGGTAGGCTTCGCGCTGGGCGACGGAACGCTGCACACCGTGTGGGTGATACTTATTTCGCTTGCGGCGGGGCTTGCGGCGCTGGTGGCGGTAGGTTTTATTCTTAAAGGAATGGCCAAACTTCAATCGAACGGGGCGATGGATATAAACAACGCCGTTGGCAAAACTGCCGAGGTGTACCTCACCATTCCCCCGAAATGTTCGGGCGCGGGCAAAATAACCGTGGAGATACAGGGCAGCCTTACGGAAATGAACGCGATGACCGAGGGCGACGAGCCGTTAAAGACGGGCAGCAAGGTGAAAGTGGTAAAGACCGACAACGCCACCTGCTACGTGGAAAAAATATATTAACCCCATATATCTCACAAAAAACAGGTAATTACGGCTTTCCGAAAGGCGCCGAAATAAAATAAAAAAGGAGAATAAAAATGAAAAATTTACTTATTGAAACGGGCGGCGTGATAGCCCTCATCGCAGTGGTGGTGATAATACTTTTCAGCATTGCTCTGCTTTTCTTCACGAGGTTCAAGAAATGCCCTTCCGACAAGATAATGGTAGTTTACGGAAGGGTATCGAAAAATTCGGACGGAACGACGCGTTCGGCAAAATGCCTGCACGGCGGCATATCGTTTATCGTTCCCGTGTTGCAGGATTATTCCTTCCTCGACCTCACCCCCATGTCCATATCGGTCGATCTTAAAAGCGCGCTTTCCCGCCAGAACATACGAATAGACGTACCTTCCATATTTACGGTAGGCATTTCGACGGAACCCGGCGTTATGCAGAACGCGGCGGAAAGGCTTCTCGGCCTGCAACTGACGCAGATACAGGAACTTGCCAAAGATATAATTTTCGGACAACTCCGCCTTGTTATAGCGACGATGGATATAGAGGAAATAAACACCGACAGGGATAAATTCCTCGAGGCGGTTTCACGCAACGTCGAAGGCGAACTGAAGAAAATAGGTCTGCGCCTTATAAACGTTAACGTAACGGATATTTCGGACGAATCCGGTTACATTATAGCGCTCGGCAAAGAGGCCGCCGCGAAAGCGATAAACGACGCGAAAATATCCGTTGCCGAAGCGGACAGAGCGGGCGCAATAGGCGAGGCGAACGCCCAAAAGGAACAGCGCATAAACGTTGCGAACTACAATTCCGAGGCGATAAAAGGCGAAAACGAAGCGCAGGTCGCCATTGAAAATTCAAAATCTTTGCTCCGTCAAAGACAGGCGGAAGCCGAACAGCAGGCGGCTTCGAGCGAGGCTATAAACGAGGCGAAGGCGAAATCCGACGCATACGAGGCGGAAAAGAAAGCCGAACTTATGCGTGCCGAGAAGGAAAAGGCAACGCAGGAAGCGGATATAATCGTTCGCGCGGAAATAGAAAAGAGAAAAGCCGAACTCGAAGCGGAAGCCGTTGCCGAACAGTACAGAAGAAAGGCAAAAGGCGAAGCGGACGCAATTTACGCGAAGATGGAAGCCGAGGCTAAAGGTATGCGCGAAGTTCTCACCGCGCAGGCGGAAGGTCTTGCCGAGATAGTAAAAGCCGCGGGCGGCGATCCGAACGAGGCGACGAGGCTTATGATAGCCGATAAGATAGAGACCATAGTTCAGGCGCAGGTCGAAGCCATAAAGAATATAAAAATAGACAAGATAACCGTTTGGGACGGGAACGGAAACAACGAGAACGGAAAGACCGCCACCGCAAACTTCATTTCGGGAATGGCTAAATCGCTTCCCCCTATGACGGACATATTCGCCATGACAGGCCTGACGATGCCGGAACTTATCCGCGCGAAGCAAATAAACGATGCGGCGAAAGCCGAAGAAAATAAAAAAGCCCCCGAAAACGCAAAGGAAACGGCAAAAGAGTAATTGAAAACATTATTCGCCCGCTGGTTTTCAGCCGGCGGGCGAAATGAAAAAAGATGGCGAGTTGCGATTGTGCAAACGAATTTTGCGGTAAAAATAAAAGTTGCAACCGAACGTTGTTGCGGCAAAACGAAATTTGTTTTATAATGGTAACGCATAAAGAAGAAGGAGATAACACAATGAGTTTTTCGGAAAATTTACAAAATTTGAGAAAACGGGATAATCTTACGCAGGACGACCTTGCGGATAAACTCGAGGTGACGCGGCAAGCGGTTTCCAAATGGGAATCCGGCGGCGGTTACCCGGAAATGGACAAGATAGTTCAGATATGCGAACTTTTCGGGTGCGATATGGATACTCTCGTAAAGGGTGAAATACCCGCGGAAAAGACCGACGACGCGAGCGGCATAAAACCCGTTTACGACAAATTATACAATTCCGTCAGCCTGGCGTTTTCGCTTGCCGTGGGGCTTATACTTCTGTGCCTGACCGCATTGATACTGATAGCCGGTTCGGCGGAAGGAACGCCGCAGGAAGATACCTTCGCAATACTCGGCACGGCGATACTTATCGCGGGGGCTGCGGCGGCTACGCCGGTGTTTATAGTTTACGGAATACGGATAGCGGATTTCAGAAGAAAACACCCCTCTCTCCCCAACTTTTACGGCGATGAAGAGATCTCCGCCTATTACGTAAGGTTCGGCGTAGGGATAGGCGCGGGCGTTATGCTGATCATTCTCGGTGTGGTTGCCGCGCTTGTGGAAACCGCGCTTATTTCCGAGATAAACGGGGCTTTCGTGGCGGCGACGATCGTAGGCACCACCGTGATAGCCGTTCCGCTGTTCATTTTCTTCGGAATAAGAATGGGCAAATATTCGATGACTTCTTACAAGAAAGATAACACCATCGACCGTTCGGACAAGGCGAGCAGTATAATAATGCTCTCCGCAACGGCGATATTCCTTCTGCTCGGTTTTTTGCTCGACGCCTGGAAAATAGCCTGGATAGTTTTCCCCGTGGGCGGGATACTCTGCGCGATAGTTTCTATACTGTTCAAAAGCAAAAACAATTGATAGTTTTTAAGCGAACGCGCCGCGGCTTATCAGATAAGCCGCGGCGCTGTTTTTTATAACGGTCCTATGTTGCGGGGCGGCTCTTGAAAAAAGAGCCGCCCCGCGGTTTTATTTTTTTATCGTTTCCTTATTTTCCGTTAAAGAAATCTTTAAGGGCGGGATAGAGTTTTTTGAAAGACGCGTAACGCTCGGCATAAAGCGATGCGGTTTCAGCATCCGGCAGAACGCTTTCGAGCGGTTTTACCAACTTTGCGCAGGCGGTTTCCACGTCGGGATATTCGCCGTTTCCTACCATGGCGAGTATCGCCGCGCCGTAACTCGGGCCTTGCTCGGTTTCGGGAGAAATAACTTCGACGTTCAAAACGTTCGCGATGATCTTCTTCCACAGTGCGCTCCTCGCTCCGCCGCCGCAAATTTTGGTACTTTTAACTTTAATTCCGTTGGAAGCGGCAACTTCAACGCAATCTTTGAGCGCAAACGCCACGCCTTCGAGAACGGCGAGCGACATATCCGCGCGCGTGGTATCGGGGCGCATACCTATAAAGCAACCGCGGGCGTTCACGTCGTTATGCGGGCTTCTTTCGCCCATAAGATACGGCAGAAAATACACGCTGTTTTTACCGGGTTTTTCCCGCGAGCCTTCGGCGGCATCGTAATCTTTGCTTTGAAGAATATCTTCCGTCCACCACTTGTTGCAACTCGCCGCGGACAAAATACAGCCCATAAGGTGCCATTTGCCCGTTGCGTGCGCGAAAGCGTGCAGGGCGTTTTTCCCGTCCACGGAAAACCTGTCGCCCGCAATGAATACCGTTCCGCTCGTGCCGAGGGAGATATTGCAATCGCCGTCCTTTACGGTGCCGGTGCCTATAGCCGCGGCGGCGTTATCGCCCGCGCCCGCAGTCACCACGGCGTTCGGCATACCGTACTTTTCCCTGACCTTGCCTATCACATCGTCACTCTCGTAAAGGGCGGGCAGCCATTCCTTCTTTACGCCGCATATCTCAAGCATTTCGTCCGACCAACGCTTGTTCTTCACGTCGAGAAGAAGCGTTCCGCTCGCGTCGGAATAATCGGTGGAATGAACGCCCGTAAGCATATACGCAAGGTAATCTTTCGGGAGCATTATTTTCGATATTTTACGGAAGTTTTCCGGCTCGTTCTCCTTGACCCACAAAATCTTCGGCGCGGTGAACCCCGCGAAAGCGATATTCGCGGTGAGGCGGGAAAGTTTTTCCTTGCCGATTACGCCGTTGAGATAATCGGTCTGCTTTTGCGTTCTGCCGTCGTTCCAGAGGATACACGGGCGGATAACTTCGTCGTTCGCGTCTAAAAGGACGAGGCCGTGCATCTGCCCTCCGAAAGAAATACCCCCTATTTCACGCTTTATCCCTTGGGTGAGCGCATCGAGAACGCGTTCCGCCGCAACGAGCCAATCCGCGGGATCCTGCTCGCTCCAACCTTCCTTCGGGTAGCGGACGGGGTAACTTTCCGCCGCCTCTTTTATGATTTTTCCGTCACGATCAACGAGTAACGCCTTGAGCGAACTCGTGCCGAGGTCGATGCCGATGTAGTACATAATTACCTCTCAACCGAATAAAATTTCGTTAAGTACCGCTTCGAGATATTCCTGACGGCCGCTTGGTACTTCGGGCGTACCTCTTTGCGCAGCGTAGGCGTAGAGTTCGTCGAAGTCGGTCGTTCCGTCAACTATCTTTTTGCCGATACCTTTCGTGTAACTATTATACCGCTCTTTTACGAAGTTGTCAATCCTTCCGTCGGCAATGATCGCCGCCGCCTTTCTCAAGCCGAGCGCGAAGGTATCCATACCGGCGATATACGCGAGGAGAATGTCCTCGAGGGTATTCGATTGCCGGCGGGTTTTCGCATCGAAATTGAGCCCGCCCGAAGTGAAGCCGCCCGCCTTAATAACCTCGTACATACAGAGGGTGGTGTCGTAAACGTTGGTGGGGAACTGGTCGGTATCCCAACCGAGGAACAGGTCGCCCTGGTTGGCGTCGATGGAGCCGAAACTTCCGTTGATAGCCGCTACGCGCAGTTCGTGTTGGAAGGTATGCCCCGCGAGCGTGGCGTGGTTTGCCTCTACGTTCATTTTGAATCTGCCGTCGAGCCCGTATTTGCGAAGGAAGTTCATACAGGTGGCAACGTCGAAGTCGTATTGATGCTTGGTGGGCTCCTTCGGTTTGGGTTCGATATAAAATACCCCCGTAAAACCCGCTTTATCGGCATATTTTACCGCCATTTGCATAAAGCGGGCGAGGTTTGCGACTTCAAGTTCCATATCGGTGTTGAGCAGGGTATCGTACCCCTCTCTCCCGCCCCAGAAAACGTAACCCGAGGCGCCGAGTTTCTTCGCCGCGTCGATGCCCGCCTTTACTTTAGCCGCCGCCACGGCGAACACGTCCGCCACGGGTGAAGTAGCCGCGCCCGCCATAAAGTGAGCCGCGCCGAAATTGTTGGCGGTGTTCCACAGAAGTTTCTTACCGTGTTCCTTTTGCAGGGCGGCGATATAATCCGTCATTTCGTTAAAGTATTCCATACTCTCGGCGAGCGTATCGCCCGCCGGGGCGATGTCCGCATCGTGGAAGCAGTAATATTCTATCTGCAATTTGTCCATTAGTTCAAAGGCAAAATCCGCCTTCGCCCTGTATCTGTCCATTCCGTAGGGCTTGCCGAAATTTTTATCCATAGTGTCGCCGCCGAACATATCCGTGCCGCAGGCGTCTATGGTGTGCCAGTAACTTAAAGCGAATTTCAGGTGCTCTTTCATCGGCTTGCCGAGAATAACTTCTTCCGGATCGTAATAGCGGAAGGAAAACGGATCCTTGCCGGAAGGGGCGTAAACTACTTTTTTTACTTCGTCGTAAGTTTTCATATTTACCTCGCTTGAAATTTTTTGTTTTTTATATTATAATTTTACTATGATAAGTTACGAATCCGAAAGATCGCTGCCGAGCGATTACGTTTATAACCAGCGCGACGTAAATCTGACGTTTGCCGACCATATGCACACGAGTTTCGAATTCCTTTGCGTTTACGAGGGGGAAATCGACCTCACGGTGGACGGAATGACCTATACCGTATCTGCAGGTCGGGCGGCGCTTATACTGCCGAACAGAGTCCACTCCTACCGCACAAAGGGATTTTCGCGCAGTTATCTGTGCGTTTTTTCCGTTTCTTACGCGTATAACTTTTACCTGAAAACGCGTGAAAAACGGGCTTTATCGCCTGTTTTCCCGTTTTCCGACCAAGCGGCTGTGGACGTTTTGCTGTCGCAGAAAGACGAATATCTCCTCAAATCGGTTTTCTATAAAATAATATATCTTTTCAACAGCGGCGCCGATTACGAGGAGAGAAAGATACCCGGGTTCGACCTCGTTGAAAAAATTCTGCTCTACGCCGAAAACAACTTCCGCAAGGACGTTACGCTGAAGGACTTAGCGAAGGAGTTCTCTTACAGTTATAACTACCTTTCCGGCGTTATCAACGGGGCGTTGGGAATGAACTTCAACACTCTTATAAACGCCCAACGGATAAACCTCGCCGCGCACCTCGTTAAGGACACGAACGCGACCTTCACCGAAATAGCCCTGAACTGCGGGTATTCTTCCATAAGAAGTTTCAACCGCAACTTCAAAAATTTTACCGGCAAAAGCCCCGGCGAATACCGCGCGGGCGTAAAGACGGAAACCGCCCCGCTTCAGTTTTAATTGTAACACGCGTTTTATTCTTCTTCAAGAAAAAGATTACCGCAGTATGGACAAAATTTAAGGTTTTATTTTTTAACGCAATCATAACTACGCGTTCTGATACTTGCATTCCGACTTGCAATGTGATAAACTAAGGTGGGTCTGAGAACATAAAGTCTTTAGATGTTAAATTAACATTATCAAAGAACTTTTCAAAGTCTAAACAATGTATTTCAGTATGCAAAATATGAAGACAACTTGCGTAGTTTTGCTTACAATAAAAATTTTAATATTGATAATTACCCTGTAAGACGAGGATTATGTTTTCCTATAAACGAAAATACTATGCTCCTATATACACATGGAATTGCACCGTCGGTTAGAAACTCTAATTTTAAGTATATTCAAGGCGGGAAAACAGTCCCTGTGCCATTAAAAATCGTTAAACATTATGGTTCCGGTGATATGGTGCAAATTGCGACTGAAATTCTCGGACTGTCTAAAATGAATTGGAACAGTTTTGGTTTATATTCAAAATTACCTTGCACTATTGAATCATCAAACCAATTAGCACGTATTGGATGGCTACTATCACAGTATGAAGGTACAATATATGACTATAGATTCTTTATGTGAATTATTCAACTCAATTAAAACTCAATCAAAAGTTCAATGAGAGTGGCACACGCGCCGCCAAGAGCAACTCGTTTGAATTAGCAGTCGTCGGCACGTATCAGGTGTTCTTTCAGGTAAGCGTTACCGAAGCGGGGCAACTCCTGCTGACATTGAACGGCGCGGATATTCCGTACACGGCGGTAGGAAGAGCGACGGGAACTTCGCAAATCATAGGGGCGGCGTTGGTGCAGACTTCCTCGGCGGGTTCCGTTCTAACCGTCCGCAACCCTGCGGGAGCGCCAGCCGCGCTTACCGTAACGCCATTGGCGGGCGGCGTGTTGCCCGTTTCCGCGCACCTTCTGATCACGCAGATACGATAAGCCGAAATACGTCCGCAATACGTTAAAAGTCCCGTTTATGTGCGATAAACGGGACTTTTTGTTCGTCCGATCTATTTGTTGCGGGATAAAATCATCGGCAGAACAATTATATGATCATTATAGCACCGAAAATCCGAAAAATCAAATATTTTTATTCGATTTATTAAATATATGCTTTTTATTTTCCGAAATATTTAAGTTTTGATTTAATTTCTTCTGCCGTTTTTTCGGCAAAAGTTTTATCTATAAAATCCATTTTTTGATTAAAACTAACACCGAAAAGATACAAAGAATTATCTCCCGTTCTGTAATCAAAGCCGTAATTCGGTATTTTTTTTTGTTTACCGCCGGTTATCAAATCTAATGAATACGTTACATTTTCAAGGTTGAAATTTTCGATTTTTGCCTTTTTCTGCCAAGAATAATCAGACGCTTTTATCGTGAAGATCCTCTCGGTAACATTCGTATCGTTTTCCGTTGATACGAACACGAAAAAATTGAAGGATTGAAAATAACCGAAGTAACCGTATTCGTCAAATTCGCTATTTTCTTTTCTACCTCGGAAAACGTAGAACGGTACGCCGCCTTCGTGATCGTCAAGATCGGGAAGGACGAGAAGAAATTCGTTGCGTTCTTTGAAATCGTTGTAAAAAGTCTGCAAGTCGGAAAACGACGTCATTATTTTTATCGCGTAATCGTCGTTATAGTTTAACAGTACGGTATCCTGCGGAACGTATTCTTCCGGCTCGCTTTCACAGGCGGATACCGCCACGCTCAAGAGCAGGCCTAGGAAAAGAGCGAAAAGTTTTTTCATAAGGTACCTCCATAAAATAAAATATATGCGCAGAAGCGGAAGTCCGCTTTAAGCCGAGGGAAACGAAAACATTCGGACAAAAAATCATCGGCAGAACAATTATATGATCATTATATCACCGAAAATCCGAAAAATCAAATATATTTATTCGATTTATTGAATATATGCTTTCTATTCTCCTGAAATTTCAGTCGTAATTTTTTACCTGCGCCTTTTGGGCAAAAGTATTGCTTTCGGATTCATATAATGATTTAATATACACAAAAAAGACCGTACATATAAAAATTCAATAAAAATAAAAAAATGTGCCGTGTGGCGTTGACAAATCTATCGAAATATATTATTATATAATTGATAGACGGACTATCAAAATAATAGACAGGCTATCAACCAAGCAATTCGGAGCGAAGATGAAACTTAAAGAAGTTAAAATACAATTCATTACCGACGTTGCGACCGATCTGTTTTTGAAAAGATCGATAAACGAAGTGACGATAAAGGATATAGCGACCGCCGCCGGAGTAGGCGAGGCGACCGTTTACAGATATTTCGAGCGAAAGCAGAACATCGTGGAACGTAGCGCCCTCTCTCTGCAAAAAAAGGTTTACGAAGAATACTTCAACCTGTACGGCGAAAACGGGTATGAGAAGATAAAATGCTTTTACGCGGGCTACATCAAAGTGTTCGACGCGCACCCGGAATTTTATAAATTCATAAACGAGTTCGACGCGTATATGGTGAACGAAACGCACGACCTCGCGGAGTATTCGGAAGGGCTGGATATGTTCAAAACCGCCTTTTTCGCGGCTTATCGGCAAGGAATAGCCGACGGCAGCGTGAGGGAAACGGAAAACGCCGAACTGTTCTACTACACCTCTGCCCACGCGCTTTTATCGCTTTGCAAAAAACTTGCGGCGGGGCGCGATATAGTCAAGCAGGACTCGCTGACCGACAAGGCGGACGAGGTGAAAGAACTTATAAAAGCCTTACTGTTTTACGTTAAAAAACCGCTTGCCTGACGCGGTAAAAAATACAACAAGGGGAGAAACGGCGTTTCAGGCGGCGGCGTTTCGCAAAATTATGAAAAGACTTACCAAAAAGCAAATGTGGATCTTTGCCGTGGGCCAACTCGGTTGGTCGATACTCGGCGGGATAATCAACACCTGGCTCGTAACTTTTTACCTGCCGACGAGTTCCGACATATCCGCCGGCGCGGTACAGTTCATCAAACCGGGACTTATCATACTCGGCTTCCTGACGATACTCGGCCTTATAACGGCTATCAGCCGTATATTCGACGCCGTTACCGACCCGCTTATCGCCTCGCTTTCGGACAGAAGCAAAAACAAACGCGGAAGAAGAATACCGTTTATGCAATATTCCGCCATACCCTTCGCCGTGGTTACGGTGCTTTTATTCTGCGCGCCGGTGAACGATATAAGCGGCATAAACGTTGCCTGGATATCGATATTCATCGTTTTGTTCTACTTGTTCATGACGATGTACTGCACGCCCTATAACGCCCTGATATCCGAATTCGGCAAGACGCAAGAGGACAGAATGTATATCTCCACCGCGATTTCGCTTACATACTTCGCGGGGACGCTGCTCGCCTACACCCCCTTCCTTTTCGCGGGCGTTCTGCGCTCGGCGGTGGATTATAACTGGAGTTACAGGATCTGCTTTATAATTCTCGCAGTCGTCGCTCTCGTTGCGATGCTCCTGCCCACTTTCCTGCTCAAGGAAAAGGAATTCGTGGATACCGAGCCGACGAACGCGAATATGTTCAGATCGCTCGCTTCCACCTTCAAAAACAAAGACTTCAGAACGTTTGTCGGCTCCGACCTTATGTACTGGATAGGTCTTACCCTCTTCCAGACGGGGCTGCCCTTCTTCGTGAAAGTTTCTATGGAATTGGACGAGTTCTTCGTGACCGTGTTCATGGGAGCGATGACCTTCCTTTCGGCTTGTTTCTATCCGTTCGTTTCAAAAATGGTGAGAAAGTTCGGCAAGAAGAAACTGACCATAGCGGGATTTTTAGGACTTGCGCTCGCCTACCTCGTTACGGCGATGATAAATATAATACCACTGCCGGGAATGGTTTACGGCGTGTTGATATGCGTTATAGCCGCCTTCCCGATGGCTTTGCTCGGAATAATACCCCAGTCGATAGTGGCGGACGTTGCCGAGGCGGAAGGCGTTACCACGGGCGAAAACAGAGAAGGAATGTTCTTCGCGGCGAGGACTTTTTCAATGAAACTCGGCCAGTCCATAGCGATGCTCGCGTTCACTTCGCTCGCTATAATCGGCACCACGCAGAACCTTAATTCAAACGACATAACCGCGTCCTCTCTGGGACTTATGATAGTGGCTTTCGCGGCGGTGGCGTTCTGCGTGCTCGGCGCGGTGATACTTATGTTCTATAACGAAAAGAAGGTAATGAAGACCATCGCCAAAAAGGAAGATTCGGAATTTCTCGCGGCGGTAGGCACGGACGACGCCGAGGAGAATAAACAATGAAATTGACATATACCGTCTGCGGCGAGAGAAAGACGACGGAACTTTCCAACGGCGATATAGAGATAATCGACCGTTCCGAAGGGGAAAACTTCCGTTTCGCGGTAAAGGCGAAAACCGCCGTCACTCTCGAGAGAGCCGAGGCGGAATTTCCTTGCGACTACCGCGACGGCGACCTGTTCTTTATGAACGGTTACCAGTCCTGGACGGATACCAAGGAATTTACCGCCGCCGAGAAGGAAAAAAACATTTATAAAGCGCCGAAGTTCCTCATAAAGAAATTCGGCTTCGATATGTACGGCGACGCGACCTTTTACCCCTACGAGAGCGAAAAACTTCACGGTTACGACCTGTTTTACTTAAAGGGCGAAAAGGAAAAATTTGTTTTCAACCGCAACGAGGGCGCCTACCTTATAGCGGAACTTTACAAGAAGAAAAAAGTTTTGACGCTTATGAGCGACGTTTGCGGCGCGCGCCTTTCGCCGAATGATGAAACGACCGTTTTCGACTGCGTAATCACGGAGAGTTACGATGGCGGGAAGGAAAGATTTTTCGCGGCGTACCCGGAGAAAAAAACAGAAAAGATATTCGGTTACACTTCCTGGTATAATTACTACCAGAATATCGACGAAAGGGTGATAATGCGTGATTTAGGGGCTTTAGACGAAAGGTTTAACCTATTTCAGATAGACGACGGGTATCAGACTTTCGTGGGCGACTGGAAGGATATAAATAAAGAAAAGTTTCCGGACGGGCTTGAAAACATCGTGGAGAAAATACACTGCAAAGGCATGAAGGCGGGCGTGTGGCTGGCGCCTTTCGTGGCGGAAAAAAACAGCAAATTGTTCCGCGAGAGAAAGGATCTTTTCAAAAAAGACGGGAACGGAGAGCCGATATTCCTCGGTTCGAACTGGAGCGGATTTTACCCGCTCGACCTTCAAAACGCCGAGGCGAGAGAGTATATAGCCGATTGCCTGAATTATTTCGTTTCGCTCGGCTTCGACTTTTTCAAACTCGATTTTCTGTACGCGGCGAGCGTGGTCCCCTTCGACGGAAAGACGAGGTGCCGCACCGCGAGCGAGGCTTACGCTTTCCTTCGCGAGGTGCTTAAGGACAAACTTATCCTCGGCTGCGGCGCAACGCTGTATAACGCGGCGGGCGTATTCGACTATATGCGCGTAGGCCCGGACGTGTCGCTGAAATTCGACGACGTGTGGTTTATGAAGTTTTTCCACCGAGAGAGGATCTCCACCAAAAATACCCTGCAAAACACGGTTTATCGGCATATTTTCGACGGAAGGTTCTTCGGCAACGACCCGGACGTTTTCCTCCTGCGCGATGAAAATCTCCACCTTACCGCAAAGCAGAAAGAGGCGCTTATCACGCTGAACGCGCTGTTCGGAAGCGTGCTTATGACCTCGGACAACGTAGGCGGTTACGACGACGACAAAAGGCGGACGCTTGCCGCCGCGCTGGATATTTTCCGCAACGCGAAAGACGCGGACTTTGCCCGCAAAGGTAAAAATATAGAGATAACTTACCGCCTCGGCGGAGCGAAAAACAAAATAATTTACGATACGGAGAGAGGTGTGTTGTTATGACCGACAGAACGAGCGTTATATTCGGCAATAATATCGACGCGAAAACGATAAGAAAAGCCGAAAAGAGCAAAAATAAATTCCTTAAAAAATACGGCGACGACAGCGCGAAGGACTATAAAATTTCGTTCGCCGAAATAGGTACTCTCGATTTTATCGGAGCGTCGAACGTGGTTTTCGGCGAAGAAAATCAAAAGTTCGAAGAAAACGCGCTTATCGTGGGCAATATACGCATGGGCTTCGGCCACTACCGCATAAGCATCGCCATGGCATCCTGCGCGCGGGCGCTTGGTTACAAGCCGTACTGGCTGGACCTCGCCTCTTTCGACGCGACCGGTTCGGAAATGATACGCGAGCAGAACGCCCTGTATTCACTCGCCTCGAGAATCTCGCAGAAGTCGAAACTGTTCAACAAACTGGTATGGGATCCGATGAACAGCGAAGGATTCAAAAAACTGACGTATAACGCGGTGGATCAGAAGAACAGCGAATTGCTCGTTCCCATATTCAAAAATATCGGCAAGGAAATACCGTATATCGCCACGCACGTATGGCCGGCGCAGGCAGCCGTACACGCCGGAATGAAGAGCGTT
>JAFTDZ010000097.1 GCA_017453885.1 Clostridia bacterium | reverse complement strand
TTTTATGTCGTTGAGATTGGTTCTTCTCGTCATCGGCACCTGCCTTCTTACGCTCACCACAACGCCCATGGATCTGACGGAAGGGATCGAAAGCCTTCTCAAACCGTTGAAATATATAAAGTTCCCCGTACACGAACTCGCCCTTATAATGAGCATCGCGCTGCGTTTTATCCCTACGCTTATGGAAGAAACCGACAGAATAGTTAACGCGCAGAAATCCCGCGGGGCGGACTTCGAGAGCGGGAACATTTTCAGAAGATTGAAGGCGCTGGTGCCTATACTTATTCCCCTTCTCGTCAGCGCATTCCGCAGGGCGGAAGAACTCGGCGACGCGATGGACTCACGCTGTTATTCGGGCGCGAAGGGCAGAACGAAATACAAAGTGCTGAAAACTTCTTTCAGAGACGCGCTCGGCGCTCTCGCCGCGGCGCTCGTTCTTACCGCGATAATACTTATCAACGTTTATCTTCCGCATATCGTGTGAGGTGGCTATGCGAATAAAACTTCTTTTGGAATACGACGGCACCGAATATTGCGGCTGGCAGATACAGCCCAACGGCGTCACCGTTCAGCAGAGATTGCAGGAAGCGGTTTCGGCCGTGACCGGAGAGGAAGTTTCCGTCGTTGCGAGCGGCAGAACGGATTCCGGCGTGCATGCGGCGGGGCAGGCAGCCCATTTCGACACGTCGTCCTCTATCCCGCCGGAAAGGTTTGCCGCGGCGCTCAACAGCGCGCTTCCTTCGGATATACGGGTGCTTTCTTCCGAGGCCGCGCCGGAAGGGTTTCATGCCCGTTTTTCCGCGAAAAAAAAGACTTATTGCTATAAGATGTACGTTGCGGAAACGCTTCGCCCTCTCTACGACAGGTACGCCTGCCGCCTCTCTTTCTATCCCGACGTAACGGCGATGAAGCGCGCGGCGCGGCTGTTTGAAGGCGAGCACGACTTCCGCGCGTTTATGGCGAGCGGCAGCGAAGTGAAAGATACCGTCCGCACCGTTTATTCGTCCGAAATAATATGCGACGGCGACTTTATTTTATTTACCGTTTGCGGCAACGGATTTCTTTACAATATGGTAAGGATAATGGCGGGCACGCTTGCGGAAGCAGGCGCGGGCAAAATGACCGATGCGGATATTATCGACGCGCTTGAAAATGGCAATCGTACGCTTTGCGGCAAAACCATGCCGCCGCACGGCCTGACGCTCCTTTCCGTAGAGTATGACGTTTAAGATAAATAAACGAAGAAAAGGCAGAAAAAAATTTGTTTTTCGCGTCACACTTTCGTGTTTTTTGCAGTCTTATATACGTAAAAAATAGAAATTCGGGGGATTTATGAAACGGAAATCTTGTGTTTTTATTCTTGTAACTATATTCTTTTTTTCTCTCGGCTTATTATCCGCTTGTTTTCAGCCAAAGCCGCAGGCATTTGTCACGACCGATGAAGTGGGCGAGGACGGGTTCGGTTATAACCTTTTGGAGGACGGATCGTACGGCGTTGCGATCGGCAATCACACCGACAGCGAAGAAATAACCATTCCATCGGAATATAAAGGGAAACCCGTATCGGAGATAGTAGACGGAGGGTTTCATAACGCGAAGAAGTTGAGATCGGTGGATATTCCCGTCGGCATAAAAACAATCGGCGCGCACGCGTTCGGGAATTGTGCAAATCTTAAAGAGATACAAATACCCGAAGGCGTTACGGTTATACGCCCGTTGGCTTTCAGCACATGCGTGAGTCTTGAAAGTGTAACTTTTCCGGAAAGTCTTACGGAGATAGGAGATGGAAGTTTTTACCTTTGCCACAAGCTTACGGATATAGAAATACCTTGCGGAGTTACGGAGATAAAAAGCAATACGTTTGCCCTATGCTACGAACTCGCTAACGTTATTTTACCGGACGGTATTACGATAATAGAAGAAAGCGCTTTTGAGGGTTGTGGGGATCTTACCGATATAACGTTTCCGTCTGAACTAACGAGTATAGGAAAGAGTGCTTTTGACGGTTGCGGTAAATTTACCGAAATCGTTATTCCCGATAAAGTTACGAGTATCGGAGATTCCGCGTTTGTCGGTTGCGGAAACGTTACGGAATTAGTGATCGGAAAGGAAGTTCAAAATATAGGCAGATATGCTTTTTACTTTTGCTTAAACCTTACCGCCGTAACTATGTCGAATAAGATTTCAACGATCGATTATTGCGCATTTTACGCATGTCATTGTGTTACTTTAATAAATTTTAACGGTACTGTGGAAGAATGGGCGGCTATAAATAAAGTAACGGGTTGGAAAGAAAACGTATCCGCTGAATGTATCGTTCACTGTATCGACGGAGATATTCCTATTTCCGAAGCATAAAACGGCTTATTGCGCCCGCGTCGGTTTGAAAATAATCTGACGCGTACACGATTTGATTCGTTGATTGGAAAGGCTTGCGCACAATATGTTGTGCTTTTGCGCTCAAGCAGGACAAAATATGAAAAATTTGAAGAATCCGCGTAAAATTGCTTGACATTATATAATTATTTTATTAAAATATTTAAGCATTTTAATGTGATAAAGTTTACTCAAGGAAACAATTTTCGGATGTAGCCCCTTCGGATGC
>JAFTDZ010000096.1 GCA_017453885.1 Clostridia bacterium | reverse complement strand
TGAAAAGGATAGAGGCAGGCGAACCGCTCCATGCGTGATTTTTTGTGCCAAGGTAAGAAAAATCTTCCCAAAGAGTAGTATTCTCGTTTTCGATCAAACGGCAATAACGATTCTTCATCCGATAGAAAGCGTCTTCCTTAAACCCCATTTCGCACAGGGCCGCAAGCACGTAGCCCTCCATATACGTAGAAGCGTTCTGTACCTCGTTAAGTACGAAGCGCACGGCGTTATAATGCTCTTTTACGCAAAGTCCGGAAAGTACCGCCATGGCGTTGGCGCGGTCGTCAACCGCTTTCCCGCTTGAATAAAAGCCACCTTTCCAATATCTTTCTTCGAAGTTATCCTCTATCGCTTTAATTCGCTTTTCAAAGAAGTCGTCGTACGCGTGATCGCCAAGTATATCCGCCGAGCGGTGCGCAAATTTCAACGCCGAATAATACCAGCATTGATTGAGTATTTCTCCGTCGATATTGAAAAGATGGTCATACCATTTCCAGTCGCCCTGCCTTTCGGTAACCACGCCGTATTCGTCGGTATCCCAGAGTTTCAGATACTCCGCCGCGGGACGAAAATATTTTTTAAGTACGGAAACGTCGCCGGTGGCTTCGTAATAGGCGGCTATCATCCCGCGCTCGCTTATGGCGTTAAGGCTTTGCGAGGGCAATTCCGAAAAATTATCCCCCGGCACGTTGCCCACAAGTCTATCGCCTTTACGCAGATCGATAAAATCAAAAATGGCCTTTTTCAAAAGTTTTCGGGCATTTTCATCTAAAATATAAATGACCTGCGGGGCCTGCACGGAAACGTCTCCTATCCATTGGCCGCGCTCTCGGTCGGGGCAGTCCATAAAGTTCTCGCGCATGCACACAAGCAACGTTCTCACGCATTTTTCGTACAGGCGGTTTATTGCGGGATCGTCGCACTCGAACGCGCCCGTGACTCTTGCGGGATAGCCGCTCTCTCTGTACCCGAGCGAAACTATCTCTACGTTTTCGGGAATCGTAAAGATTATTTTTTCACCGAAAAACCAGTCGAAAACCTCAAATTCCTGTTCGCCGGTCGCGCATATATACTCCGCACGATGGCCGTAATATACGCCGCTGTCGCTGGGGCCGCCGTTTACGGCGTATCTATCCGTGCGTATATCTATCTTTTCCCCGCCTGCGGCCTTTACCTTTAACCATGGCGAACAATGCATGGCGTAAGGAAGTTTTACCTCTGTCTTATCGCCCGCCCTCGTAAAGGCGCAGCACTTTTTTTCCGTGAAGAAAAGAAGTGGCACGGGCCGCTTCACAAGTTTGCCCCAAGGAGCGTCGCCATAGTTTCCGACAGCGACGGCCGCAGTGGTTCCCATACTGATAGGACAGGCTGAAAATACTCGTTTTTGCGCGTTATAGGCGGTATTATGCCCGCCGTAAAGATAACTCGGGTTCTCGGTTTCCGTATTGTAATACCCTTCCGCCCGCTTGCACTCAACGCGTTCGTCGCTGTATAAAAACAACTTTTCGCACTCGAAAATAAGCCCCGGCTTTTCGCAGTAAGAATTGTTTCTGCCGCCGTTGCCGAAATACCGGACGGAAACGGCTATCTCGTTTTTGCCCGCTTTGATATACGGAGTGATATCCGTTTCGTCAAAGTAGCCGCAGCCGGGCAAACTCTCGCGGAACAAACCTCCGTCGAACACGGCAAGAACGCCGTTTACGAACAGGTTGTACTTCGTTTCGCAACCTATCCTGACGACCACGTCCTTCGGCGTATCCGAAACCTGCGCCGTGAAGAAAAACTCCGCGCGCTCGTTTGGAACGCTCTCTTTACTTATCCAAATCCATTTTGCTTTTTCAAACATTTTTACCACAGCGCGGAAATTATGTTCTGCGCGTAAAGACGAATTAGAAAATCGTTGGGATGATTTACGTTGTTGGCGGTGAGATCGGAATATTTCTTCCCCCGCTCTTCCACAAAATATTCGTGTACCCTGTACATATTCACGGTTACGGCCGAGTTGTTGTTTGCAAGGCGCGCGGCCATCTCTTCCGCATATTCTCCCTGTATACCGTACGCAGCGCCGTTTTTATTGGGCATAAGTGAAGATACCACTATAAATTCGCAGTTCGGGTTGTATTTTTTAACGTTTTCCATTGCGGAAAGCATATTGCTTGCAAACTGCGCAACCGATACGGGCGTGGCGGAATTATCCTTTCCGAGGCACCCGTCGTTCGCGCCGAAAGAGAGAATTACAACGTCCGGCATGAACTGCCCCGCGGCGTACGCCCTGTTCACGCCCCATTCGCTCGTCTGCCCGCCGAGGGAGAAGTTTTCAAACGTTACGTCAACGCCGAACGTATTTTCTATATACTGCCTGAACAGCACGGAATAAGTGGGCTGGAAAGGTTCCACGCCGTGCATCTCGCTGCTGTTCGCCCCTTGAGAGATGCTGTCGCCGAGAACGGCAAGCCTTACCGTTTCCCCTCTTTCAAGTTTTGCCCTAAGCGCCGGCAACTTGTCTTTTTCCGCCGTGGCAAACACGTTCGGTTTTACCTGAGAAACATCGTATTCATAAGTTACACATATCTGTTTTTGCACGATATACGGGGTTTCCGTGTACATTATGTTGGGAAGTGCCGATGATGACGACGGGAATTCGTACAGCCCTTCCACGCCATGCGGGCGCGTGGCGTAAACAAGGTGTTCGCGCTCGATATACGGGCAGGATGAATTTTCGGGAAGGGTTATTACGCCGTTTTCGTCTATCGCGTAGTCCTTTCCCTGTTCGTAAACGCGGTTGAGATTATAATTTCTAACGCTTATTACCTTTTTCGGCGTAAAAGCCAGCCTGCCGCTTATAATCCCGTTTTCGCCCCTCTCCATAAGAACGGTTTCGTTATACATGATCCCGCTCTTCCAGCCCGGCGTTATGAGGTTTTCGAAACTGTCCGTCTGTTTTTCCGTTATAACATCTTTCATATCGGTCGAATCGCCGCTCTCTTCGAAGCCGCTCTCTCCTTCGTTCGTATTCGTATGTGAATTATTTTTATCGTTCACTTTGCAACCCGTAAACAGACATAACGCCAGAATAATGCAAATTGTAACCCTGAAAGGGTAAATCCTTCCCGCGGGGGAATGTGCGCGTTCGGCGCGCGCCGCCTTTTTGCGCGGTGCGTTATCGGTTAAGCGGCGCCTCTTTGCTTTTGCCGAAAACCCCACCGCTGCGAGAACGGATAACCCGCCGCCCGCCGTAAAGCCTGCGCCGATAAGAGCGCCCGCCGAAATAAGCGCGTTTCTCTTCGCCGTGTTTTCGGTGATTTTAAGCGTTTTTACGGTGAGAGGCGCGTACTCGGTAAGTTTTACGTAATCATCCGAATTTACATTGCCTACGCCGTAAACGCGGTAGGTATAATACGTATCGGAAAGAAGCCCGCCGTCGGTGAAAGTTCTGTTTTCCCGCCCGTAAAGTTTTTCCGACCGTTGCAATTTCCCTTCAAGGTAACGCTCAACAACGTAGCCGTCAACGGTGAAGTTCCCGTCGGTGCGATCGGGAGTTTCCGCGCTGAAAGAAAAAGTTATTCCGCTTTCGGTAATGTCGCCTTCAGAGGGGATATACGGCCTTGAAACGGCCTTTATCTGCGGCACTCTGTTTACAAGCGCCTTACCGCCGAGTTGTTTAACGTAAAAACTCGGAATCTTTTTTACTTCCGTATCGGAAAGCGCATAGCCGCTTGCAAAATATGAGGTGGTGTTCATGGCGGACGCGAAGAATCCGCTGTGGTGCCCTTCGGCGTCGTAATATCCCGTTTCTATTTTATTCACGGTAGATTTCAACGCTTCCTCGTAGCCTTCTCCGAATCTCACGCCGTTCACGTATATATAGTAATTACCGTTAAGTTTCGCTATTTTTATAACTATATCTCCGCCCTCTATATACGGTATGCGCGTTATGGGCATCTCCGCCGTGAGAACATTCACGGAGGTGCGTTCGCCCCATAGGTAAACGGTTGCGTTATAGCCCTTTGTGAAATCTTCGAACGGGAAAGTTATCTTAACGTAAACGGAATTCCAGGCATAGTAACTCTCAAAGGCTTTGCCGCTTAACGTCAGCGAGATATTCGTGTTTGCCGCCGAAGTTGTTTTCGGCATATCGCCGACGGCAAGCACCGCGGTGAATCCGTCAAACTCATCGAACGGCGCAAGATAAGTGAGATCTCCGTTCAGGCCGTAAAGTTTATCTCTGCCGCTTATTTTAAGCCCGTTTTCCGTCATTTCGTACGAGGGGGTCATATATGCCTGACTGAGATAGGTAAAGTTTATGTCCGAATATTCGGGAAAACCGAGATAATAGTTTTCTATGAGAGAAAATTCTATTTCCCCGTCAGGCGACCCGTCGTAGGAAACGTTGCCGGAAAGCGCGTCTTCCCGTATTCCCGTAACGAGTTTAACGCCGCCTATGCTCTTTATCTTCACCGCAGCCGACGAGCCGTTTACAGAACCTTCCATGGCGACGAACGCGTACACGCTTTTACCGAGAGCGGCATCCAACGTGTCGTTGACGAAATCCTGTGCGGGAACCGAACCCGAGGGATTCAATTTTGTGGCGTTCTGCTCGAAAGGAAGCGTTACTCCGCAGGATATTATCCGCCAATTACCGTCGGTTTTCACAAAGGAAACGTCCCTGTTTGCCGAGTACGGCACCTATTGCGTTACTCCCGCCACGGCAAAAGCCGCATTGTTTATATCCTGCCCGCTGCCCTTCATTATGAGGGTGGAAACGGAGTTGCCTTTCAGAGAAAACCGCACGGTAAATCCGCCGATATTACGGAATTTGGCAAGGCTTCCGGGGTCGCTCATGTCTATTCCGAGAAAATCCCACGGATCCAACCAGCCCTCGTCCACATCGCCGTAAATGAAACCGAGATCCATGGTTACGCCGTCGTCCGCAGAAACCGTTTCGGACGCCACCGTAAAATTTTCGGTGAATACCACGCCCGATCTGACGGCGGCCTTTGCTATGGCCTTTGCGGGCGTTTCGAAAACCCCGCCGAGCGTTACGCCGTCATCCTCTATATTCACGCTCATTAACTCGCGGTTTACGTTGGAACGCGCGCCGCGCAGTATATCCGAATAGTTTACTTCCGTGAACGCATTTTCACCGCCAGCCCCTTCCGCATTGCCGGTTACGGTAAAGACCGACACGAAAAAGAAAGCCGCGAACAAACCGAACAGAAAGCAGATCAATGTTTTTTTCATACGGTTTCCCCCTTAAAAATAATTTCGAAAATTGCCGCGGAGTAATCCTCTCCGGCGTTCACGCGGAGAACGTTTCCGTCGACGCAAGCGGTTATTCCGCTGTCTGACGGGTATGCTACGTTCACCGTAACGCCTCCCTTTGCCCATTTTTTCAAAGGCACTTCAAACGTTTTTTCGGCGCTTTTGAATTTCCAGAAAAACAGGTACATTTTATCTTTGCCGTAACCGATAAGGCCGAGCGTGGCGAACTCTCCCAAATCGCAAATATCGGCGAATCCCGTGGGATAAACGGCACTTGCGTTGTTTTTGAACTCACGGATCCGCTTGAAAAAAGAAAGTCCTTCGCTTATCAGTTTATCGTTATACGCGTCGGAATAATCTATCCTTCCGGAGAGATAAACGTTGCCGGCAAGCCCGTTCACCATATTGAAAACCGTCTGCCTGCCGTCCGCCTGCAAATCGGCGGTCTTGCGCATTTCGGCAAGATCGCCGCGCGTGTCGAAAAGGTTCGGATAAGGATACGCCCACGAGCCCGCCTGCTCGGGAATGACGTTGGCGAGCATCCCTTGAAGCACGGGCGGGTTAAGGTAATATATCTCCTGATCGGAAACGCTTTGCAGACAGAAATTTTTAAGCATGCCGTAATCGGCCCTCATGCCGCCGCTACCGCAGTTTTCAATGTAAAGATCCGGAAATTTTTCCGTTAAACTTTTGTAAAACGCGATGACGGCGCGTTGATTTTCGTAAATCAGGTCGGCCTCGCCGGACCAACGCAACGCGGCATTGCAATCGTTCTTTATATAGCGGATGCCCGCGT
>JAFTDZ010000095.1 GCA_017453885.1 Clostridia bacterium | reverse complement strand
TTTGCGCACTATATAGAACTACCGCATATTTACAACAAGAACACTGCCTTTAAGGAAGGCGATTATGTTTCCGACGCGATCTTTCCCATAAAAACGGCTTACGAATACGGTATGACCACCGTTCCCGCGGGAAGTACGCAATCCGTGTATATCGAAGTAAAAACCACTTCCGATATGATTGCGGGCGTATATACTTCCAACGTGGTTTTCAAAACGGATAGGTTTACTTATAAAATGCCCATAACGGTTACCGTATGGAATTTCGATATTTCAAACGCCACAGTTAAAAATTATATGGGCATAAATTACCGCCCCGAAGCTTTCGGCTCGGCGGAACTCGATTCCACGGAATATATGAATACCATATATTTTGAACGCGCGCTCGAATATAAAATGAACAGCGACCTGCCTTACGACGGCACCGGCGGCCCCGAAAGATACGTTCAGATACTCAAAAAGTATTATAATTGGCCTAATTTCACGACGTACAGATTGTTTTATCAAGGTTCTACCAGAGGCGGCGTCGATACCGATATATTAAGCGAATATCTCCGCGCTGTAATCGAAGAGAGCGTAAAGGATCGCGTAAACTACCTTTCAAAAGCGATGTTCTATATGTCTAACATTTGCGATGAACCCGTAACCGAAGCGCAGTTCAACAATCTTTTAAAAGTTTGCCAGCAGTTGCAAACGTGTTATAATATGGTAAACGGCTCTTGCGAACAGAAGTATTCCGGCTCGGATTACGTTTACTATTCAAGTACCATAGCGCCGACTATGTATAACATACCCAATGTTATGCCGGACACTACGTTCAAAGCGGCTACGGAAAGCGCGGACAGGGGTGCGGAGATTACTAACTGCCCGCAGATACAATTCCTTGAATCCGAGGGCTTCAAACAGCAACTTCACAATATCGCGGATAACAGCCAAACGCAGAAGACCATCTGGTACTATACCTGCTGTAACCCCGATTATCCCTATCCGAGTTATCATATCAACGATTTCAATATCAATTTCAGAATGATGTATTGGATGCAGGAAGATTTAGGGCTTGACGGGTATCTTTGTTGGTCTTCAGCCATGACGTCTATGCACTTCGGCATCAATCCTTACGAGAACGATTCGCTTCGTGCGGATACTTCTATGCGTATGATGCAGGAAACCGCTGGCGACGGATTCTTCTTCTATCCGGGATTTCCTTACGGAATAGAAGGGCCTGTGGCTTCTCTGCGAGCCGTTACCTTCCGTGACGGGCAGGAGGACGCTGAATGCATCCGCCTTCTCAAGAAGATATATGCCGAAAAGGGCATTTCCGCGGATAGCATTCTCAAAAACCTTTATTCGAGGTTGTACGTGGGCACCGTGCCTTACGTAGGCGTTGAAACTTTCGTTTCCATTCGCAATATGCTCGGCGAAATGATAGAAAAAGTAAACGATCCCTGCGGCGTGGTTTACAAAGAGATAACGTATGCCGATCACAACGCGGAAGTTACTTTCGCTTGCACGCGTGATGGCGCCGAAGTTTATTATAAGAATCAACTTCTTACGGCAACCGACGGCTTCTATAAAGTGCAACTTGATCTCCGCGAAGATTCCTACCTCGACATAAAGGTCGTTTCGGAAGGTAAAACTGCGGAATATAGCCAGTTTATAGCGGGTAGATATCATCTGTTCGACACGCTTTCTTCCGAAGCCGCTCTTGAAAGGTTCCGCATCAATTCCGATAGCGCAAAGAGCCTTAATACCGATGCCGCGTTCATATCCGAAGGCGAAACCGCTTCGATAAAACTTGCCGTTTCAGGCAGGGAAAACGCCGCCGCGTCGTTCTTCCCGTTCTTTGCGATAGAGATGAACGACCTCGACGTAAGCGAAGTTTCCGTTATCGGTATGAAGATATTGTGCAACGATCCCGCGGGCATCAAATTCAGCGTAAACACCTTCAACGGCTATTCATACGTGGCGTTAAAGGAAGTAAATCTGCAATACGGTTGGAACGACGTTTCCTTTGAATTCCAAACTGCCGATATGAGTTACGACAGTCGCCTTTACTTCAAGACCGAAAACCTGCTTGACGGCGAAGGTAACGCGAGGACGGTAGATCTTTACGTTAACAGATTGTTCTATCTCGGAAAGGAGGGCAAATAAATGAAGAAAAAATCGTATAAAATAATAACCGTTTTGCTTTTGGCGGTATGTTTGTTCTTATCTTTTTCAGCCTGTAAAGCGGGTGGCAACGAAACGCATAACGGTTATACCGGCGAAAAGATAGAAGTGAAACCGAATCCTTACACGCTTTCCGGTACCAACGTTTTTGAAGACGGCTGCTATATGCTTATGGATTTTGAAACCTATTGGGAAGTTGTACAACCTGTGTGGGGGCGTTCTTTCGGTAAAGTTACCATGATTACCGATCCCGAATACGTAACCCACGGCAAACAGTCGGTGAAACTTGAAATTCTCGGAACGGAATATTGGGTAGGGAGAAATGTTCAGCCGCTTCTGTATCTCGAAACGTACAATCAGTATTTCCAGAAAAAAGATTTTTCGGATTGCGATTATCTCGCTTTCGATATTTACAACGCGCTTGACGTGGATAACTGGATGAGATGGTCTATGGGCGGAGTGGTTGCCGATATTACCTTACATCCTGGTTGGAATAACATTAAGATAGATTTTGAATCCGAACAGTATGCCGACGCGGATATCAGCGACGTAGATAGTTTCTGGGTGTTTTTCAACCGTGGCGAAGTGTTTGAAGAAACACAGGTATTCTATCTCGATAACGTAAGGGCGCATAAAAAAGCATAACTTATTTTATAAGCGGTCAACTTTCCGAAAGGGAAGTTGACCGCAATAAAAACGGAGAAAAACAATGAAAGAATTACATTTGATATGCAATGCGCATCTCGATCCCGTGTGGCAATGGGATTGGAACGAGGGCGCTTCCGCCGCTCTCGCGACCTTTTATTCCGCGGCGGAACTTGCCGACGAATACGATT
>JAFTDZ010000094.1 GCA_017453885.1 Clostridia bacterium | reverse complement strand
GGGAAAGAGGAGAAACCGATTTGAACGCAGGAAGGCGAAAACCTGCAACCTTCCGCGTTCGTTATCGAGTTTCGACGAGCAGCCCGTTGCCCGACAGTCGCGTTTCGACGAGGGAAAAAGGAGCCGCAAGCGTTATAGCAGGGCGATTGATTTATCTATCGCCCGCGAAGTTTGCTTCGCGGCGACGAGGCGGTGGGGGGATTGTTTCTATAATACCCCTGATCCTCAACGTTCGCGGAGCGAACATATCACATTTGCCGTAAGGCAAATATATCACTCCCGTAAGGGAATATCACAAATTCCGTCAGGAATTTATATCACCGCGCCGTCAGGCGCAAATGGCTCCCGCGTTTTTCGTCGCATTGCAAACAGGGCTCCCGAAAAGTTTTACGCAGTAAAAGTTTTCGGGAAAGAGGAGAAACCGACGGTCAAGGCTTGCGGGCGAACACCTGCAGCCCGTTGCCAGACGGTCGTGTTTCGACGAGGGCGAACTTCACTCTTCACCGCGCCTTCAGGCGCAAATGGCTCCCGCGTTTTTTGTCGCGTTTCGACGACCGCCCCTTAAATAGGCTTCGCGTTGGCAAGCAGATACTTCTCCGCCTCGGCGTTCCATATACCGTTGTGGCGTTTGCATATCTCGTCGAGCGCCTTGAACAGAGGATCGGTCTTGCCCTTTTCCCCGAAGTCCTCTATGGCGGTCATCGGCAGGGAAATATTCGTGTAAACAAGTTTCTTTGCTCCCTTGATATTCGGAAGATTTTTCGTCGTTTCTATAACGCTGTCAAGCCCGCCCACGTGGGAGATCATTATGGAAGGATTGATTCTGCCTGCGGAAGCGAGCGCCAAAGCCTCTCTCATATCGTCGGTATTGCCGCCGGAAGTACCGGTTATTCTGTGGAAGGCGTAATGCACGTCATAGAAATTGAACTTCGCGGAAAAATCGGATTTGAGCGGGCCGGCAAAAAAGTTGAGGCAACCGCCGTCGCCGAGGATCGCGTCGCCCTGTTCCACAAGGAAGGATACCGGCGCGTAAACGAAAACGTCGTCAAACCCCTTGCCCCCCGTGAGAGAACGGAGATATTCAACGGGGTTTTCCACCGCGGCGGTGTTTACGTAATGAAGTTCAACTCCGTTTTTAGCGGCGTCCTCTACGGTAACGAGGCTCGCGGCTCTCTTTAATCTCGCGTCGTCTATATCGGTAACGACCATTATCGAGGGCTTCCTGTCGTTATGAATGCCGTAATCCACGCATTCGAGTCCCATCGGGCCCGCACCCGCGAGGATGGCGACCGCGCCGCCCTCTTTTATGCCCATTATATGGGTATGGTTATCGTATTTGGAATGGAAATTCTCGTGATATCCCGCTATTATGCAGGAAACGGGTTCCGAAAGCGAAGCCTTGTAATAGCAATCGGATTCGTAAGGAAGCAAGCAGTCGCATTCCATAACTTCGTTCGGTATAATTATCTTCGTAGCGTCGCCGCCTATGTACTGATAAGAATACCCCGGGGCGTAAGGCGATCCCTTGTAGTTCATAGCCGGCTGAATGGAATACTTCTGACCGGGTTTGAATTTGTGCTGCCACTTCTTGCCTACTTCGAGTATCTCTCCGCAGAATTCGTGCCCTATTATAACGGGTTTTTCCGCTATATTCTCGGGAACGCGTTTGTGCGCCGTGCCCTGCTCGAGAGCCTTGAACGTTGACATACAGATACTGTCCGAAACTACAGTCGCGAGTATCTCGTCGTCCTTGATCGCCGGCAACTCGAATTCTTCGAGGCGAATATCCTCTTTGCCGTAAAGTCTTACCGCTTTAGTTTTCATAATTATAAAACCTCCGTTTTTTTATTATTTTGAAAGGGAACGGCGGTATTTTTCCGCTTCCCAGTTGTTGATGAAGTCAACGTCCTTCTCGCTCATCGTGGAAATTTCTTCCCCGTGTTTTTTAAGAACGCTTATCACGAAAAGATACGCGAACAGCGTTTCTTCCAGCGTTGTCGCCTCTTTTTCGTTGGTGTTATAGCGCACGCTCTCCCCGTCGCAAACGAGTTTCTCCGGCGCGAAGTTTATCACGTTGTTTAAGTAAACGAGTTGATCGGGATAAAGCGGGTATTCGTCAAGCAAGGCTTTCGTCAGCCCGTTCTCCTTCACGAACTTTCCGATAAGCGGAGTTTGCGAAAGGTATTTCCCCTCGCCTTCCTCTTTCAGGCAAACGGCGTCAACCCCGTCTTTTATCGCGAAAAAGGCGGCTATTTTAATATTCACTTCCTCGTTGACCGCCTTTACCCTCTCTATCGTGTCGGCGGAAACAACCAGCCCGTGGTTCTGCATAAAGATGACTTCGGGGTATCTTCCCGTCGCCTTTTCGTAAGCGGAAACCGCCTCTTTCATCTTCACGGAAAGGGTAAACCCGGGGTCTATGTACGGCATGAAAATATAGTCGAAATCCGCCCCCGCGAATATCTTTTCCGCAAGTTCCTTCCCGCGCACCGCGCAGGTGAGAAGGTTGGCGTAAACCGAATGGGTGTGTATAACGTATTTTTTAAGCACCGAATGGAAACCTACTTCCACGCTCGGGCGGAGAGGAGCAAGCCCCTCGCGCTTCAGCGTGGCTTCGGCTGTCACCGCTTTGTTTTCCGCCTCGTGATCCTTCCCGTCGGAAAGATCTACCTTATCGAAGAAATTCCTTATCTTCTCAAGGTCCATCGGAACGTAAGCGGTGTTCTCGTCTATATCTTTCAGTCTGAAGCCGGAAGCCTTTATGTACATAACGCCGCCGTCTTTAACGGAAGTATTTCCGCCGCCGCCCTGCGTATAATCCACGCGGCGCCCCGCGTACTGTGAAATCTCTATCAGATCCTTAACTGCCTTGTTCATCTTATCTCCTTATATAATAAACTTTATCTTGTCTTGCAACCTTTATTTACGTTTTTTAACTCAACACTCCCCTCTCAACTCTTACCCGTCATTTCGACTGAACGCTCACAGGGCTCCCGCGTTTTCCGCCGCATTGCAAACAGGGCTCCCGAAAAGTTTTACGCCGCATTGCAAACAAGGCTCCCGAAAAGTTTTACGCAGTAAAAGTTTTCGGGAAAGAGGAGAAACCGATTTGAACGCAGAAAGGCGAAAACCTGCAACCTTCCGCGTTCGTTATCGAGTTTCGACGAGGGAAAGAGGAGCAATCGGCTTGAACGCAGAAAGGCGAACACGTGCAACCTTTCGCGTTATATGCCGCATTGCGACGAGCAGCCCGTTGCCAGACGGTCGTGTTTCGACGAGGGACGAAGCATCAAGAGATGAACGCCCGCGCTTTGAGGAAACAGTCGCTCGTCAGGCGAGGCGCGCGGCGTTTTCAGGCAGGGGGCGACCTTTTCGGTCGCAGGAATGTCTGACAAACGTTGCGGAACGAAGCATCAAGAGATGAATGTTTTCTCAAAGATCGAAGGCCTTATTTATCTCCGCCACTTCCTCGTCGGTTATCTTTACTATTTCGCCTACGAGC
>JAFTDZ010000093.1 GCA_017453885.1 Clostridia bacterium | reverse complement strand
GTTACCTCACCAACTACCTAATAGTACGCGAGCTCATCTGCATCCGATAAAATCTTTTACCACTGAAGGATGCCCTTCTGTGGTCTTATGCGGTATTAGCACACATTTCTATGTGTTATTCCCCAGATGCAGGCAGATTGCTCACGCGTTACTCACCCGTCCGCCACTAACGTAAGAAGGCAAGCCCTCTTACGTCCGTTCGACTAGCATGTGTTAAGCACGCCGCCAGCGTTCGTCCTGAGCCAGAATCAAACTCTTAAGTTTAATATTCTTAAAGCCGTACTCTTGCGAGTACAACTGCTCTAACGATTTTCGTTATTGCTGACTGTTTTTTTGGTACATAAATATACTCAATTAATTGACAGAAACATTTAATAAAACATTGAATGTTTTATAACCATTTCCTTCTATTCAATTTTTAAACTACATTGCGTTGAACCCCGTTCAACGTGCCGCCTCAACTGACAGCCTACATATCTTATCACATTGAAAACTTAATGTCAACTGTTTTTTCAAACTTTTTCAAAAAATTTTAATTTTTTTTCAAAGTTTTTTCAGTTGGTTTTCCGCTACGCAGGTTTCCGCTTGAGCGCAGACGGCGCAAGCAAGTCCTCACGGATAAGATGTGGCACTATTAAACAACATTTTCGCCAAAAAGTCAACTGTTTTTTCAAACTTTTTCAAAAAAATTTTAGTGAACACAACATATTGTGTGTTTTTTGCCGAAATTTGCCGAAAACCACAATTCCGTTTTTACCCGCGGCGGCAAATCTCTTTGTTTACGCGGAGTTTTGAGTTTTTACCTCTCGCCGAGCGAAGGCAGCCTGCCTATTATAGTATGTACGCACGCGTATATACGCGCACGCGCGCAAAGAAAAACCGCGGAAGATGTACCCGCGGCGAAAATTTCTTTTTCAGTTGAACGAAGTTACCTTTTCGGCAACGCGCGCCTCGTAGAAGTTTGCCCTCGCCATTTGGTGGTAGGGAACCACGAAAAGCGTTCCTATGCCGAAGCACAGCGCGCCTAATATATACCAACCCAAAAAACTCAGATCGAGGCAGAAAAGTTTCCACTTATAACCGTCCATAAGAGAGCGGCTCTCGTCGATGCAGGTTTTCCAGTCCTTCTTCACGTCGTCGTTCTTGATATAGAACGCGAGCGCGTAAGAATAACTTTTGATTATTCCCGGAATTATAAACAGCAACGACCAAAGGAAAATGAACACGTATTCCAGAAGCCATAGTATCAAAGTTCCCGCGAAGTCTTCGGTAAACCCTTTGAAGAGATCCGTGAAATCGGCGAGTTGCTGCCCCTTTACCTGCTTGACCAGAACTTTTACAAGCCCGTATTCGAGCGGGCCTGCGAGAATGAACCCGACCACGAACGCCGAAGTAGCGCCTTCTATCGCGCTGACTATAAGACAGGCGACGAGCATATAGAGCCACGGCGAAGAGAAAATATTGCCGCCGAGTTGCTTGCGGGCATTCGCCCGAAGTTCGCTGTTACTTACCATATCGATATTACTCCTTTTGTTTTACGAAAATATTATATCACAAAGTTTCCGCCGTGTCTATTATATGAAAGTAATTCGACGAATTCGTTTTATTCGTCGTTTTTATTGTTCTTTTTGAAAAACTTCCACTTACCCGCATTCTGCGTTCTGCTTTGCTTGTAGTTTTCAAGTTTCTCCCACACGGTGCGGAAGGTGAACGGGAAAAGAAAACTCAACTTCTCCTTTCCTTTTTCGGCGGCGTCCTTCACCGCCATTTTGAACCTCTCGTAACGGACTACCACGTCGTTCTTCTTCGCCCAGGCGCGTATCTTCGCGCCGAGTTTAAGCGAATAAACGAGATCTACCGAGAACACCCCGAAAAAAGCCCCTATAACGAAGGAAAACGCGAGGTTTTCGGCAAGCCAATCGAGAGCGCCGAGAATGTTTTTATGCACAAAAAACAGGTAAACCGCCCCGACCGCACCCCAAGCGAGCGTGAACAGCGGGCAGATTACACCCTGAATATTTCCCCATCTGTCCGAATAATCCCAAAGTTTTATCTTCATTCCCTTAATGAATATCACGCCGGCGATATATTCGAGCAAAGTCATGGTGACGGTTATCACCGCTATAAGAAAGACATATCGCCACGCGGCGGAAGTTATGAACGACAGATCCATCGAACAGATTATGTACAAAAAACACAGCCCGAAGCCGTAAAGCGGCAGATACGGCCCCGTGAGAAACCCGGGATTTATCCACTTTTTGTGAACGATTCTGCGGAAGAACAGTTCAAGTACCCACCCGAGCGTACAACCTATGTAAAACAAAAACGCAAGCGTTAAAAATATGTTCATAACCTATTCAAGCGCAAAAGCACTCCTTTATCAATTTCTTTTGAACGCCCGACTTTATCGCCTGTAAATTATCCGCAAAAAACCCCGTATATCGCGCAAATAACGCTTATAACCGCAATTCCGACGAACAGGCGCTTCAATCAGGCGCTTTCCCCGAAAATTTTCTGCAAGAATTCGGTTACGGCCCTTTCGTAACCTTCGCGGTCGATAACGAAGGAGAGCCCGTGCCCCGCCCCCGGCACGGTGAAAAGCCGCTTTTCCGAGGCGCACGCCGCGTAGATCCTCCTGCCCATTTCGGCGGGAACGAAACGGTCGTCCTCCCCGTGTATTATCAGAACGGGTATTTTGCATTTTTTTACCGCTTCTTCCGCGCCGCCTTCTATTTTAAGCCCGCCGTAAAGATACGCGCCCGCCTTTATGAACGGCATAACGAGTTTCGCGGGCATACCCATACCGGCGGAAACCACCGCGAGTATCTCCTCGGGAGAGGAAAACGGACTGTCGGCAATGATCGCTTTTACGTTTTTCGGCAGGTCGAACGCGCTCGCTTCCAGCACGGTGGCGGCGCCCATGGAAATACCCGTCAGGCAAATTTCCGTTTCCGCGCCGAAGCGGTTGAGAGAATAGGCTATCCAGGTCAAAACGTCGTATTTTTCGCGTATTCCGAAGGTTATCACCTTCCCCTCGCTCTCGCCTGCGCCGCGGTGGTCGATAAGCAGAACGTTAAACCCGCTGTCTATCGCGAACTTGCACCCGCCGCTGAAATCACGCACGCCCATCCCCCGCCAGCCGTGGCATTGTATCTGCAGAGGCGCGCCGTCCTTAACGTGATAATATCTGGCGGAAAGTTTCAACCCGTCGTAAGAAGTAGCGTAAACGCGTTCGTAGGGAACGGCGTTCATCTCGTCTATCATGGCGAACATTTCTTCCTTCCTCTCCTCGTACTGTTCGCCTTTCGGTATTCCGTGGGGATCTTCTTTTCTTCTCGGAGAGGAATAAAAAGCCATTCTGTACGCGACGTAAGAAAAAATAACCGCGAACAGTATTAACAACATTATTATTATCGCAAGGACGATCGACACCCAAAAATACCATTGCATAAAATCACCTCTTGTCCTGTTTTGCGGGGAGCAACGCGTCTATCGCCGCGGTCACGGCGCTCGCGTCGCGGACGAAAACGCTTATTTGCTTCGTAAAAACTCCCTCTTTGTAAGTTACGGTAACGCGGCGGGTATCGGTAAAATATAACACGTCGGAAAACAGACTGTTTCTGCGGTGATAATACTCACCCCTCTCCGTACAGGAAGCGTATTCCACGCTTTTTATGGCGACCGTTTTTTTTGTGAAAAGGTAAGAAAACGTGAGATAAAGGCCGTTTTTCACAATCGCGTCCCGCGGGAGAGCAAGGTCGTAAACAGCCCGACAAAGAAGCGCCGCTCCTGCCGCAGCAAGGAAAGCGAACCAAACGGAAACTTTCACCGCGAACAAAATTCCGAGCGCAAGAAACAGCCCGCCCGCCGCAAGCGGAAAGATATAAATTTTTTTATTCCTCTGCGCAATAACCGCGTTTTCCATTTTTTCTCCTTTTGTACTTTAATTTCATATACATTATAACATAAAAAAAGGCGCTTGTAAACAAACGCCGAAGAAAATTTTTTCTTTTCCGAACCAAAATCAAAAAGCGAACTGCACAACGCAAAAAGCCGCGTATATCGCGAGTAAAACGATACCTTGCCAGCGTGAAAGTTTTCCGCGGATAAGCGCCGGAACGGTGAGGACGAGCATCACCGCGAACATTACCGGTATATCTATGACGAGCGAACGGTTCAGCCCGAAGAACAGCGCTTCCGCAGGAACGGCGAACGGCGCTATCGTGATCGAAACGCCGCTGACCAGCACTATATTGAAAAGGTTCGCCCCGATAAGGTTGCCGAGCGACAGCGCCCCGTGCCCCTTGACAAGAGAAGTTATCGCCGTTACGAGTTCCGGCAAAGAAGTGCCGAGCGCAACGAACGTTAGCGCGATAACCGATTGCGGGATGCCTATGATCTCCGCTATCTTCGTGCCGTTATCGACTAAAAGTTTCGCCCCGCCCGCGATAAGCGCCGCACCTATCACGAGAAAAACAATATCTTTTATAAGCCCTTTCTTTCCGCCTTCGGGCTTCTTTTCCTCGCCGTTTTCACTCTCTGTTTCACCAAGTTCCTCCGCGCTCAAAAGTTTGCTTTCGCGCTTCGCCTGAATGGAAGAAAGTACGATATATCCCACAAAAACGAGGAGAAGGAGTATTCCCGCCCACCTGTAAAAGTAACCGAAAACGTATGCGCAAACGGCGTAAAATACCGCCGATGCGAAGAAGAATATAACCGGAATAATAAGCGACTTTCTCTCCGCCGCCGCGGGCTTTATGGTAACGGTGAGCGCCGCTATAAGCGCGGTGTTGCATATTACCGAACCTATGGCGTTACCGTAAGCGAGCGCGCCCGCTCCGACCGCCGCGGAAGTTGCCGAAACCATAACTTCAGGCAGGGTGGTGCCTATGGAAACGACCGTCGCCCCGATAAGTATCTCGGGGATATGCAATCTCTTTGCGATGCCGGACGCGCCGTCCACAAACCAATCGCCGCCCTTTATAAGCAATACGAGCCCCACGATAAACAGCAGAATGGCTATTATCAGTTCTTTAGTCATAAATACCTCTCAAAAAATAAAGACCGCGCCGCGCCGCCGACGATTTGCGCCGACGGAACGGTACGGTCTTGTCAATTAAAATCAACCCGGGATCTATCCGTGTTAGCGAGTGATTGCCTTTCGGCCGACTACTCCCCATACGTTCCCGTTCATTATAGCATACCGCCGGAAGTTTCGCAAGCGTTTTTCGATAAAGTCCGCCTTTTTCTCGATTATTCCGCTCTTAACGCCTTCACGGGATCCTTGCGTTTGGCTATGCCCGCGGGTATAAGCCCCGCAACGAGCGTGAGCATCGTGCTTAAAAATACGAGTATAACCGCAAAATACCAGGGCAGGGAAACAAGCCCGCCTATTCCGGTAAACCTCGCTATAAGCGAACCGAGCGGCCAGGACGCGATATAAGTTATCACTACACCGAGTATGCCCGAAATCAGACCTATTATTACCGTTTCCGCATTAAATATGCGGGAAATATCGAGTTTCCTCGCGCCGAGCGCACGCAGCACGCCTATCTCGCGGGTGCGTTCCAGAACGGAAACGTAGGTTATTATCCCTATCATCAGGGCGGAAACTATAAGCGAAATAGCGGTCAGGCACAACAGCGACATAGTGATTATGTTTATAAACTGCTGTACCACGCTAAGCACCACGCTCATAAGGTCCGAAAAGATTATTTCGGACTTGCCTTCCGCCTTTCTCTCCTCGCTTATCCTCCTGAGTTCCGCCTTAACCGCGGTTTTGCCGTCATAATTTTTACAGTAGATGGAAATGCTGTTCGGCACTACCGCGTAACCGTAGCGGCGCATATTGTCGGAAAGTTGCGTGTCGGTAGTCCATTCGGAACTTTTTTCCGCGAGGATCTCCTGCACCACGTTCGATTCCCACGCCCAACTTATTACTCTGTCGGTCAGCGCCTTCGTGTAACCTATGGCGTTCGTGCCGAGTACGCCTATCGAAATATCGTCCTTCAGTTTTATTATGCCCGTTATCTTTACGGAAAGGCTTCCGCCGAAAACGCCGTCGTAAGTGTAGGCGCCACTGTCTTTCTTATCGCCGCGGAAAAAGTTCAACGTGTAATTGCCGCCCACTCTGCTCCTTATTTCCTCGTTTATCGCGCTGATCGTGCCGACGGGGCTCGTCGTTTCGTACTTGACGTAATTGCCGGCGCCGTTCTTCGTATAATAACTGTCGTTGCGGACGAGTTTGTATTCCTGCCCGAGAAAATCGTCCGGATCTTTGGTGAGGGCGGAAACATCGTCCGAATTTTTATAATCGAGGTTCACGCTCTCGAGGTCAAGCCCGTTGAAGAATAAATTTATGTCGCTTATCTGATTCTTTCCGTCGAGTATCAGAACCACATCCCTCTCGCCGGAAGGATATTCGCCGGCGATAAGATCATACTGCTCAAGAACGAGATTTTTGTTTTCGGGCAGTTGCGTCCAGAAGGAAGAAGTGTTTATCGCCATATAGTAAAGGGAAGTTGTGCGGACGTAATTGAGTATGTTCGTGCCGGACGGAATTTTCTTCACGATATTGAAATTAAGCCCGTAATTCTCGTAAATATCGTAGTACAGGTCCTTGTCCATAGCGTGTATCGCGGCGAGCATTTCCCGATCGAGAACGTTCTCCTTCGTCTGGTTGGCGAGGAGTTGCCGCACGAGTTTATAGACGTAAATTTTGTTCTTGTCGTACTTGCCGTCGATGCCGTCGAGCGAGGAAATAACCGTGCTTACCATCGCTTCGTAATCGCTCGCCGAACGCGTTATGGTTATGGGGTAACTCGAAAGGGCTACTTCCTGCCTGTCTATAAACGCATTGAGCCCCGAATACAGCGCGAGCACAAGCGCTATGCCGAGTATGCCTATGCTCCCTGCAAGCGCGGTGAGGAACGTCCTGAACTTTTTGGTAAAAAGGTTCGTCACGCTCAACCTGAACGCCGTGGCAAGGCGCATAGCGGGTTTCTTCTCGTATTTTTCCTGCTGTTTTTCGGCGGCCCTATCTTCTTTTTTAAGGGCGAAAGCGGTCGTTACCGCAGCGAGTTCATTGCCGGAAACCGCCTTTTTCTCACGAAATTCCGCTTTTACGCTTCTTTTTATCCGCGAGGTGAAAGGCGTTATCAGTTTGCCTTTGCCCGTCGCGAGGACGGCGAATTTCACCCCGCCTATGTTCTGCGCATACGCTTTTACCGCACCGCTTATCTCCTCGTCCGAAAGCGCGGAAATATCCGATGAAATAACGCCGTTTTCTATCCTGATCGCCTCGGCTTTTATCTGTTCGAATATATCGTTTTTCTGCGATTCAGGCGACTTTTGCCCGTTTCCATCCGAATAATAAGGGTTCGTGTCGCCTACTATTTTACCGTCGAAAAGCCTCACTATCCTCGTGCTGTATTCGCGCGCGAGTTCGGCGTTGTGCGTAACCATCACCACGAGGCGGGTTTTGGAAATTTCCTTTAGTATAGCCATTACCTGAAGGCTCGTTTCGCTGTCGAGCGCGCCGGTAGGCTCGTCCGCAAGAATTATGTCCGGATCGTTGATTATAGCCCTCGCTATAGCCACCCTCTGCATCTGCCCGCCGGAAAGTTGATTGGGCTTTTTATAAGCCTTGTTGCGCAAGCCGACCTTGCCGAGCGCCTCTATCGCCCTTTCCGAGCGTTTCCGTTTATCTTCGCCCACCAAATTCAAAGCGAGTTCAACGTTGTCGAGAACGGTGAGATGCGGGATAAGATTATAATTCTGAAAAACAAACCCCACGGAATGGTTTCTGTAGGTATCCCAATCGCGGTCGTCGTAATCCGCGGTGGAAACGCCGTTTATCTCCATTCCGCCCGAAGTGTATTTATCCAAGCCGCCTATTATGTTGAGAAGCGTGGTTTTACCGCAGCCCGAAGGCCCGAGTATGGAAACGAATTCGCTTTTACGGAATTCTATATCCACCCCGTCGAGCGCCGCGATCTTCTCGTCGGCAACGTCGTAAATTTTGGTAACGCCTTTTATTTTTAGCATCTTTTCTCCTCGAAACCGCTCGTTTTTGTGAGATTTAGGGGGTTAAATTTTTACGCGCCTTTTCCTTCCGGAAAGCGCCGCCCTTATTTCCGGTATCTTTTCCTTCGCCGCGAAGTAACCTATTTCGAACATTTCCGTAAGCGAGCCGAGGCTGGTTGCGGTGTATGCGGAAAGATCCGGCGCGATCATAACGTCGCACGCGCCATATCCCGCGGCGGAAGGATCGCACACGGTTATGCCGTTTACGGGGTACATTTCGTCAAGCGCACGCTTGCTGTTCTCGCTCGACCTTCTGTTCCCGGACAGATCGATGCCGACCACTACGTCCGCGCCGAGGTTTCTCGCCGCGTCGCACGGGATTATGTTACGGAAAGCCCCGTCAACGTAAGTTCTGCCGTTATACTCTACCGCGCGGAAATACGGCGGGATGGCGCTGCTCGCGCCCATACACTTCACGAGGTCGCCTTCGGTAAACACCGCTTCTTCACCGCTGTAAAGATCTACCGCGACCGCCGCGAACGGTATCTTCAGGTCGGAAAAATCCATTTTGCCGGTAGCGATGCCGATAAGCCCGTCCACCCCGCTGCCCGACAGGCGGGACATAAGAATGGTTTTAACGTCGTTTATCCCGCTGCCGAGAACAACCGCCTCTATCTCCCTTGCCGAAAGCCCGCGAGCGTAAAGTCCGCCGACGATACTTCCTATCGAAGTACCCGCAACCGCATCGAAGGTTATTCCTTCTTCTTCAAACGCCTTTAACGCCCCGAGGTGAACGCTGCCCTTCGCTCCGCCGCCGCCGAGCCCGAGCCCTAATTTTTTACCGCTTTTACGTCTTTTGAACAGTCTGTTACTCAATTCAGCCATATTTTGCCTTTTGCCTTATTATATTATTGTAACACATTATGCGAATTTTGTAAATAATAAAACGGCAATAATCGGTTACGCCCGAAAAAAACGCCCCGCGGCGGAATTTTTGCCTCGGGGACGGATAGTTACATAACGTATTTTACTTGTTTTTCTCTCAACCTTTTCAAGCCGAAGTACAACGGCAAGCCGAGCGCGTAAACCCAAACGCTTTGGGTGAGCATAAACTGCCCGAAATACAGCATATAGGCGGACATACTCTCCTCTGGTGAAACGAGAATGATTATAAACGGTATGCCTATCGCGTTAAAGAGCACGGGCGGAATGCCGCCGAGCAAGGCGGAGAGAAGGTTACCCTTCAACATTCTGCCTATCGCATAAGTTATCGCCGCCGCCGCAAGCGTAATAAGGCTGCCGAAAACTATATCGTATATCCCGTAGCCGGAAAGAAGATTTGCGAGCGCGCACCCGACGAACAACCCCGGTATCGCTTCCGGAAAGAATATCGGAAGAATACACAGCGCTTCGGCAGGGCGTATCTGCAACGGCCCGTAGGCAAGCGGCCCGAAGACGTAAGTAAGCGCTGCGTACAGCGCGGCGATTATGCCCGCGCGCGTCAACCGCACCGTGGGCGAAACCTTTCTTGAAACTTGTTCCATAAAAAAAATACCTCCGTTAAAAAACGCAGGCCGAGAGGCGTTACGCCCCCCAACTCGGTTTTTTTATTTTCGGGAAGTGTTCTCCGAAAACCTTCCCTTATTAACTTTATTTGCGGTCCGTTCCGAGCAGTTTCATTTTCCATTCTTCACCGAACACCTCGTAGCGTTCGGTAACTTCCGAAGCGATCTCCTCGAAGCCGACGGATCTGTAACATTTTTCCGCGCGCGCGTTATTTTCAAACACGCCGAGCGTAACTTTTTTGGCGCCGAGTACGCCGAAAGCGTATTCGAGTGCCTTTTTCATCATCTCTTTGCCGAGCCCCGCGCCGCGACGGGCGTTATCCACTATAACGAACCCGATACGGACGATCTTCCTTTCCTCGTCGGTATAGCGAATTATAAAATGCCCGACGGGTTTTTCGTTTTCATCGACCGCGGTAAACGGGTAAAACTTCACCGTTTTACGCATTTTATCGTACAGCGCGTTCATATCGGCGGGCGTTATCGGGTAGCCGCCGTACCTGTCCGCACACCATTGCCGGAAAGAAAATTCATTCTCTATCCAACTTATTATCGTGGCGGCGTCGCCTTCTCCGTAAGGGCGCAAGACCATAAAAACGCTCCTTTTTCGCTACAGCCCGCACACGCCGAAGAGCAGTATCCCAAGCCCCGCGGAGATGAGAACGAGCAGTATCGGGTGAAGTTTCTTTTTTGCTTTTCCGAGCCGTAAGTAGCCTAAAACAAACATTAACGCTATAAGCAGCAGGCTTACCCAGTCGAATTTCTCAGCCGAAAGAGCGGAGAAATAAGTCAGATCCATAAGGGGAAAAATTATCGCTATCCCCAAGGAGACCGTACTCGCCGCGACGAGCCCTACCACCACCGGCCGCACTCCGTAAAAGAAGCCCTGAACGCCCGCGGTATTCATGAATTTTTCAAAGACTATGGCGACTATAAGTATTATTATAAACGACGGGGCAACCACGCCGAGCGTCGCGCACACCGCGCCGAGGATGCTTCCAAAGGCTCCGTATTCCGCGCCCTGCATGGAACCTATAAACGTGGCGAGGTTTATAGCCAGCGGCCCGGGCGTGGACTCCGCAACGCCGATAAAATCGAGCAATTCTTCCCGCGTGAGCCAACCCATCGCGTTTATCGCGGTATCCTCTATCATCGGTATCATAGAATACCCGCCGCCTATCGTAAACAGCCCTATTTTGAAGAAAGACCAGAACAGCGAGAGAAATATCATTCGTCCGCCTCCCCGCCTTTTTCAGAGGCTTTTTCCGGCTTTCCCGCAAGATCATCCGGTGCGGCTGAAGCGGCCGCGGGCTTTTTACGCCTTGCGCGCGCCCATAACGCTATGAAATACGCCACGCCGAGCGTTCCGCCGATAAGTATCAGCCAGATGGAATTGAAATCGGTAAAAAGCGTTATTAAAAACACTGTAACGGCGGCAACAATAGTTACCGCGTTCTTTTGCATCGGGCGGAAAAGTTTCGTAAACGCGTTGAAAAGAAGCACGATGACCGTTGCCCTTATCCCCTTGAATGCCGCGGCAACCCATTTGTTTTCCTTGAAAAGATCGAAGAAAACGAAGATAACCGAGATTATTATAAGCGATGGCAGAACTACGCCGAGCGTGGCGAAAATACTACCTGTAACTCCCGCCGTTTTGTAACCGACGTAAGTGGCGGTGTTTACCGCTATCGCCCCGGGCGTGGATTCCGCTATAATAACTACGTCGCCCATTTCCTTTTCGGTTATCCATTTTTTGTTTTCGACCACTTCGCGGGATATAAGAGAGATCATCGCAAGCCCGCCGCCGAAAGTGAACAACCCTATTTTGAAAAAGACGAGGAACAGTTCGAGCGCCTTTACGAAAACGTTTTTACGCATAAATATAGTTAAAGGAGCGACAGGTAGGCCGCTCCCCGCTATTTTGAAATTTTATTCGCCCTTGAACGGCAAAAGCGCCATAACTCTGGCTTTCTTGACCGCTTCGGCAAGGTGCCTCTGGTGTTCGGAACAGGTGCCCGTCATCCTTCTGGGGAGCATTTTGCCTTTTTCGGTAACGAATTTTTTGAGTTTGTTCACGTCTTTATAGTCGATAAAGGAAGCCTTTTCCACACAGAAAGCGCAAACTTTTTTCTTCTGTACCCTTTTAACGGGTTTTTTAACAGTTGCTTTTTCTTCCATTTTAATTTAACTCCTATTAAATGATGAATCGATCGAAGTCCCTGCCGTTAAAACGGAAGTTGATCGTCGTCAACTTCTTCGAGAACGGGCTTTTCCCTGCGCGCCGGGCGTGAAACCACGGCGGCGTCGTCAAAACCTTCGCCCGCGCTCTTCGGCGTGAGAAATTCGATTTCGCTGGCTACCACGTCGGTAACCGTGCGCTTAACGCCATCCTTATCTTCATAAGAGCGATTCTGCAACTGCCCCACAACGGCTACTTTACTGCCTTTTTTGAGGTATTTGCCGCAGTTTTCCGCCAACTGCCTCCAAACGGTAATGTTGAAGAAGTCGGTTTCCCTCGTTCCGTCAGAACTCGCGTAGGTGCGGTTGACCGCTATAGCGAATCTGCATACGTGAACGCCGCCCGAAGTTTCGGATATTTCGGGATCTCTCGTCAGATTTCCTATCAAATAAACTTTGTTCATAGCCTTCTCCTATTACAGTTTGGTTATCATTTGCCTGATAACGTCATCGGTGATGCCGGCAACCCTTACCAACTCTTTATTGAGGGTAGGAGCGGCTTCGTACGTCATCAGAACGTAGTAACCTTCTGCTTTGTAGTCGATCGGATAGGCGAACTTTTTCGTTCCCCATTTGTCGATCTTTTCCACATTGCCGCCGTTATCTGTAACGAGTTTTTCGAATTTGGCGATGACCGCTTCCTTCGCTTCGTCTTCGAGTTCGTTGGCGATAATGTAAAGCATTTCGTACTTGTTCATTTCTTTTACCTCCCGGACTTATTCGGCTTGAAGTAAACCCTTCAAGCAAGGTAACGGGCTTAACGCCCCGTTTGCGGCGTGAAAATTTCGCCGCCTGCGCCCGCCGTTCGGCGGGAATATACTTATACTTGCGGAAGGTTTTGCCCTTCCGCAAGTATTTAGTATTTTAACATATCCCCAAACGTTTTGTCAAACGTTTTTACGGTTAAAGTTTGATTATGCCGATATAAGCACTGACATAAACTGACTTAAGGACATATCGTGCCAATCTATGTAACCGTCACCTTTCTGTTCGGTTCCGACGGGAGCCACTACCGTGTTAGTGTCGGTTGCGCCCGCCCCGGTTACTACGGTAGAAGTTGTAAAGATATTATTATCGGTAAGCGTGTAATTATCGTAATACTTGTTACCTGTAGCAACCGCTCCGTCCTGATAAGCATAGTAGCCTTTGAGTTTCATGGCGTTATTGATATCGCCTTCGGAAAGATCGATGATACCCTTGGTTATCAACGTGCCGACGCTTATCGTCTTCATATTGTTCTCAACTGCCGTACTCATGTTGCCGAGAGTGGAGTCGCCGACGAGGAGATCCATAAGCGAACCCGCTTCAACGGTTATAACTTCGCTCAACTTAAGGGCTTTGACTTTCTCGCTGAAGTTAGCGCTGTCGAGATTGCCTATCTGAATGTTAGCCATTATTCCCTCAACGCCGGTTACCTCGGTTCCGTCTGCGATCTTCTTCCACACGAAGTCGAAATCGTCTTCATCAACAGTTCCGTCGGTATCCATATCCGCGGCCTTATACCACTTGCCGTCTTTCGCCTTGACGTAATTCGTTCCGTTGTACAATACCGTATCGGTTATGATAACGTGCGTGTAACCTGTGACGTCCGCAACTTCCTGCAGTTCGTAGTTCATCAATTCGCCGACGTAAACGTCGTTTATCGCTTCGTTTATCTTCTTCATAGGCGCGTCGCCTATCGCCGTGAAGATCGCTCCGCTCGTAGCCGAAGCGCCGAGAAGTTCGGGCGCGCTGAGCCACAGGATCTGATCTATCATCGCGTCTGCGCCGGTAGATATATCGCCGACCTTGAAGGACGCTATCACGTTGTTCACTATCGAATCGACGTCAACGAGATTATTACCGGAATCTTTATGCTGCCATACGAACGTGTAATCGGAAGCGGTAACGGTTTCGCCGTAAGCGT
>JAFTDZ010000092.1 GCA_017453885.1 Clostridia bacterium | reverse complement strand
TCTGCGTTATATCTTCGCATCATTCTGACGAAAGATTTGGAAGAAAACACGAGGACGCCGACCACTATAACTATCGCTATATCCGGCAGAACGTAACCCGCCTGATACACGAAACTGTACAGATACGGGCTTTGTTCCCCCGCGAACGCGCCGAACGCGAACACGCCGGAAAGATAGTGCATCAAAAATCTCGCAAGCCCCGCGACGACCGCGCCGAGCGCGAACTGCAACTGCGGGATGTTATCGAGCGCCTTTACGCGCGCGAACGCACCCGCCAGCCCTATGCACGCGAATGCGATGGGATAATCGAGGAAGAACTGCGCGGGATGAATTATATAAGGATCCTGCACCGCCTGCAAAAGCCCGTATATCATCCCCGCGAAAACGCCTTTTTTCGTGCCGAACATATACGAATAAATCATAAGCGGCAATAAGGACGCTATCGTTATGGAGCCGCCCTGCGGCATCTTTACCACTCTCAGGTAAGAGAGCGCGAAACTCATCGCTATGCACACAGCCGCGTATGCTATCGACTTCGTATCGAAACCTTTATTCCCCCTGTCGAGAAGGAACGCCGCTACTATTACCGCCGCGGTCAGAAGTACCGCGCTGACGTAAAGCCCGACGGAATTTACGTCGTCATTGGTGATCCAGTTCATATCCGCGCCGTCGCCCGAGGCAAAGTGTATCCCCATAAACACAAGCGTTACTATCAGGCTCGCGCCTACTAAAATGCCCGCTAAAACGCAGGTTAAACGCGTTCTTTTAACAACGAGCATCACTCCGCTCGCGGCTATAGCGACGATAAGAACGGTGAGCGGAACGAACAACCTCGCCACAAATTCGCCGCCCGCTTTATCTTCCGCAAACTTGAGCGAGAACAAGGTCACGGCAACTACACACGAGTAAACAATCGCCGCGACAAGGCTTATTTTAAGGAATTTGCGGCTGTTTTTCGTAATGAATACACCCGCGACGAACGCTATCACGAGCGCGAGCGTGAGCCAGATAGCCGCCGACCTTGCGGCGTTGAGCGCGGTATCGAATAAAAACGGATACCAGGTAGCCTTATCGGCAAGCAAACCATTCAACATAAAAACCTCCCGCAAGGGCAACAAAAAGCCCCTGCTATAAGAGGGGCAAACAATACGGGTATCTCCCCTTCAAGCATTACCTTGACGGGTTCAACGGGTATGATCTCAGCCGCGGCATATAAAATTTACCGCAGCACCCCTGTTACGCCGAATATTCTACTACATTGTTTCACGGTTGTCAAATACTTTGCGCGGTTTTTGCCGAAATATTTTTCCGCGCTCGTTTGCAAAAAGGAAATAAAAACAAAAAAGTCCCCTTTATCGCGCAAAAACGCCTTATTCTTCCCTTTTCGGCTTTGATAGCGCCACCTTTATTATAAACACGGCGAGCATAATTATCGCGAGGGCGAACAAGCCGAGAATTATATATTCCACGTAATCTCTGAAAAAATAGGTAAGCAGGGTTATTGCCGCGCCCGCGGTGAGGTTGCCGAGCGTAACGGGCATGATAATTTCACGGAACTTCATTCCGAGAAAGACCGCGACGGCGGTACCCGTCCACACGCCGGTGAGCGGCAGAGGAACGGCAATAAACGCATAAACGCCGACCATAAGCATTACGCGTTCCCTTCGCCCGGCGTTTCCGTCCGTTTTCTCCGCAAGTTTTTCGGCGCGGCGACGGAACACGTTTTCCGTCTTTTCCACGAGGCCGGCGATGAATTTCCACTTTTTCATAAGGGCAAAAACCGGTTTCAGAAGAAAGAAAACGGGCACGGCGATAAGCGTGGAACCTATATAAGACAAAAGCGCTGAACGCCATAGCCCAAGCCCGAGCGCTTCGCCCACCGGTATAGCGCCTTTCAGTTCCACGAGCGGAAACATAGAAAACAATATCACCGTCACCCGCGGGTTGCCCGTCAGCGACGAGAGAAATTCGACAATACTTTCTTTCATTAAAAACCCTTTCAATCGATTGCTTTATTTTGCGTTTTGTTATATCATTATTATTGAAAACATTATATCATATAAAAACGATATTTTCAAGAAATTACCATAGGTTTAGTTTATGACGCTTCAACAACTTTTATCACCCGCCCGCCGAGCGGTGGAAGACTATAATATGATAGAGGAAGGCGACAGTATAGCCGTGGGGCTTTCCGGCGGGAAGGATTCCGTAACTCTCCTCTATATTCTTGCCGGATTGAAAAGATTTTATCCGAAACGTTTCGACCTTGCCGCCATCACCATCGATATGGGGCTTAAGGACGCGGACGAGAACGAAAAAATCGCCCTGAAAAACCTGTGCGAGGAATTGAACGTTCCTTACCGGGTGGAAAAAACCGACATTGCCGAAATAATTTTCGACGTGAGAAAGGAACCTAACCCCTGCAGCCTTTGCTCGAAAATGCGCCGCGGCGCCCTCAATAACATAGCCAAGGAAATGGGCTGCAACAAACTTGCGCTCGGCCACCATGCGGACGACCTTATCGAAACGCTTTTCCTCTCCATGTTTTACGAGGGAAGGCTATCGACCTTCGCGCCCGTGTCGTATATGTCTAACAGCAAAATAACGCTTATCCGCCCGATGATATATATAGAGGAAAAAGATATTTCTTCTTTCGCGAAGGATAAACCGATACTTCACAACACCTGCCCCGCCGACAAGCACACGCAGAGGGAATATATAAAAAACCTGCTAAATTCCATAAAGAAGGATATCCCGTTCGTAAAGCAAAGGATACACGCGGCGGTAACCCATCCGGAAAGGTACAATTTGTTTGAAAACCCCGTAAATCTCACAAAAACGGGCGATAATAAGTAATTTATAAATATAAAAAGGAGATAGGAAAATGCTTAAAAACATACCCAAAATTTTAAGTCCCGAACTACTCAAAACCCTGTGCGAAATGGGGCACGGCGACGAAATAGTGATAGCGGACGGAAACTTCCCCGCGGAAACTTTCGGCAAAAAAGTGATCCGCGCGGACGGGATAGGCGGCGCGGAGATACTCGACGCGGTGATGAAGGTGATTCCGCTCGATACGTATTCCGATCCTAACTTTATGCTTATGGAACTCACCCCGTCGGACGTAGGGAAAATTACCCCCGCCATATGGGAAGACTACAAACGCGTCGCTAAAGAAAACGACGATAACGTTCGCCTCGGAATGCTTGAAAGATTTGAGTTTTACGAGCGCGCTTCGAAGGCTTACGCCGTTATCGCCACGGGTGAAAAGGCTATCTACGCTAATATCATATTAAAAAAAGGCGTTATTTAGCAATTGCATTGCTTGACAAATTTCCGCGCGTTCGTTTATAATTAAATCGATCAACGGGTTTACCCGAATATTAAAGGAGTGTATTATGAAGAAACTTTTATCTGCGGCTATCGTCGCAATACTTTCGCTTTCGGTTCTCGCCATCGCCGCGTGCGATCTGCCGGGGATGAATAAAGAAGGCAACGAATCCGTTGAAATTTCAATGGAACAATCCAAATTAAAAATGGAAACTCTCGGTAAGACCGAAGGTTATGAACTAACCATCTCGTTCACCACGTCCGAAGGCGACAGCGGCAACCTGACCATAGGCGCGAAGGGCGAAGTGATTTGGGGCAGTGACGACGAAGGAAACGGCTTTGCCGTAAAGCAAGCCGACAGCGGCATTTACACCTACGTTTACGAAAACGGCGAATATACTTTTAACGAAAAACTTTCCGAGGAAGAAGAAAAACAGTATATCGAGAATTACACCAAGGCTTACAGCGAATGGCTTTACTATGCGAACGAATTCAACGGAATGCTCAAAAAGGGTTCCGACGTGACCGTTGCCGGCAGGACCTGCCATTCCTACACCTTCAATATGGGCGACCTCGGCGTTCTCGGAAATATCGTTAAAGACCTCGCGCCGGACGTGAACGTAGATTATAAAGTTTGCGTTGACGTGGAACTCGGCATCACAATGAAGTTGGACGTAGTTGCCGCCGCCGAAGGCGAAACGAATGCGTTGAGTTGTGAAATAACTTCCTTCAAAACGGGCAACGCGGTAACAGCCCCCTCTCTCCCCGAACCTACGGAAGAACCTGCCGGCGAGGAATAATTTTGTGTAAGATAACTTTCAAAAAATAGTTAAAGCCCGCGGCTTAATTTACCGCGGGCTTTTTGTCTAATCTTCTAATTCAAGAATATAATAGGACAATAAAGGATAAAATCATGAAAAGTCTATCTTGCGAAAAATCAGGTCTGCTTTTTGTTTGGTTTTTGCTAATTATGTTTTAGATAAATATGCGGTTATTGTTTGTTTTCGGGGGTTTCTTCGGTAACAGAGGAGTCGCTTTCGGCTTCGTTTTCCGCTTTTTCGGCAAGGCGATCCTTGCGGGAAATTTTAGCCGCTATCGCCTTTACCACGGGTTTGATATAGCATAGCGTGAGAGCCGTTACCGCTATCCAGGCATAATTTATTATGTAAACCAGCCAACCGTGATCTTTATTGAGAAGCGGCAGACCGCTTGC
>JAFTDZ010000091.1 GCA_017453885.1 Clostridia bacterium | reverse complement strand
TTCGGTATCTTCCGCCTTATATACAAAGCCGTACGCTATGCCGGATGCGCCCGCCGCTCTCGATGCGCCGTTCAGGTAAAAATAAACGCCCTCGCTAAACTCCGTCTTAGGGAAGTTCACGTTGTAAATAAAAATATCGTCAACGTACCCTATCTTCATTCCCGTTGCGCGATCGACGGTATATGCGGCTATCTTCGCCCTGTCCGTTCCGTCTTTTCCCGCCCAGAAGGACGAATCGAAACGACAGTTCATATATTCGGAAACCTCGGCGTTGCCGCCTACTTCGATACCCGTATCGAGAACGGTTCCCGAAACGTTCGCTACGTGCTGCGCGCCGCCGACCGTGTTTACGCCCTTGAAGGAGTTGTAGAGCGTGATGTTTCTTATCGTTACGAAACAAGCGTAATTCTCTTCCGTACTTATCGTGTAAGGATACGCCGTAACGTCGTTTATATTCTGGCGTTTGTAGTAAACGCTTAAGTTCATGATCGAAGTGTTGCTCGTCATCTCGAACAACGGTTTGGTCGAATCGTTCGGGAAATCCGCTATTATCAATGTTTCTCCGCCCGTTTCGCCCTTACGGTTCCCCACGCCCATAACCGTTACGCCCGCGGTCAGGCGGAAACCCGGTCTCGTTACTCTGTATTCGCCCGCGGGGATAAACAAAACGCCCCCGCGCGGCCCGAGAATTACCGCCTCGAAAGCCTCCTCGAATGCGGAAGTATCGTCGGTAACGCCGTCGCCCGCGGCGCCGAAATCCTTTACGTTTATTGCGGAAACGATATACGAACCGTCCGCCGTGTTTCTTCCCGCAACGGAATAATCCGCGCCGAAATCGAACTTTGCGTAAGCGGCGGAAACTTTAGGTACAGAACACGCCGCGAGCGCGGATATTATTAAAATAAGGAATAATTTTTTCATAATCTCCCTCTCGTTTTTTTCGGGCGGGGTTTCCCCGCCCGAAATATCAATCGTTTCAATATTTTCTCTTGCCCTTTACGAACGCCGCGCCGATGAGCGCTATTGCGGAAAGCAAAGAGGAAGTTCCCATCGCAGATAAGCAACCCTCCTTTTCGGAAGTTTCTTCACTCTTTTCTTCGGAAGTGGATACAACGGGAGTTTCCGCTGAAGATTGACTATCTTCAGCCTCGCTCGTTTTGTCGCTCGTATCGTCACCGGTGTTGTCGCCGGTGTTGTCGCCGCCCACGTTCTTGTTCGTATCGTAAACGTGCAGGTCGGAAACGGTCATCACCGCATTATATACGGTGAACGCGAAAGAATTGTTTTCCGAAACATTGTAGTATTTGCCGAAGTATTCGGAAAGGTCAACGCCGTCAACCGTCTTTTCACCGTCTATCCAAACGGTCAAAGCACCCTCGTCTGACATTTCGATCGCGTAGAAATGGGTCTTGCCGTCGGCGAGATTGCGGGATAATGTAGCGACTTTTACCGCTTTGACCTGACTTGTTTCCGCGTCCGTGCCGTAATGGAAATGTATCTGCGTTGCGGTGGCGTATATCCTTACTTCTATACCGGTGGGGTTGGAGAAGAATACCGTGGCGGGCGTGGCGGTTCTGAAAATTACAGCCCCGCAGAAATCGCCGTTATAATCATCGTCCAAATCAAGCCGCATAGCGAATTCCATGGCGTTTGCGGTCATCGTGGTATCGGGAACGGATCCGCTTAACGGGAAAGCGGTGCTGTAGGACGCGAGATCGGTAAACACAAAGCCGTTGCCTTCCGCCGAAATTTTATCTTTAATGGAAGGATCGGTACCCATTGAATAGGCTATTTCCTGCCTCTCGTCGTATTCGGGCATAGTGTCGGGTCTGACGGCGGCTTTTACCGTGACCGAAGTGGTAGCGGTAATTTCCGGATCATCTGCAGACGCCACGGTAACGGTGGCGGTACCCGCCTTTATACCAGTAAGTTTACCGTCGGCGTAAGTTACTATCGTTTCGTCGGATACGGTGACCTCCAGTTCGTCTTCCGCCGCGGCGGGAACTTTTTCGATACCGTAATTTACGCTCGTTCCGAGTTCTATTTCAACTTCTTCTTCAACTGTTATTCCCGTGAGCGCAACAGGGGTGACTGTGACCGCGCAAACCGCGGTTATTTCTTCGTTATCGGCCACTTTCGCGGTTATCGTGGCGGAGCCTTTGCCTACAGCCTTCACCAAACCGTTCTCCACGGTGGCAACGGTTTGGTCGGAAGAAGTCCATACCAGAGTTTTCTGCGTGGTATCCTCGGGAGTGTATGTCACGGAAAGGGTTTCGCTCTCTCCGCTCGCGAGCGCAAGTTCGGTCTTGTTCAATTCGATAGACGTTGCCGGAACTACGTTGGATATAACGGAAACGGGGTATTCAGCGTAAACTCCGCTCTGCGCGGTCGCCATTATCGTCGCGTTGCCAACCGCTATTCCGGTAACCTTGCCGTTCGCGTCAACGGTGGCTACGTTGTCGTCGGAAGAAGTCCAGCTTATCGCCGTGTAGGGCGCCATCGCCTCGGGAGTTGCCGTCGCGGAAATCTGAACTTCGCCGCCCACCTTTACGGTATCGGTCGCGGCTGTGAGATCGATATGCGAACAGGTATCCGCCGTACTCGGATTTATAACTTTTACCGTCGCGCCCTCGGCAGTAACTACCCATTGTTTAGTGCTTTCTCCCAAAACGAGGGATTCGAGTCTGCTCGTCACGAGATATTCGTCAAACCAATAATAAGCGGTTTTTCCGGTTGTATCGAGTATCACTTCTACTTTGTGATCTTTTCCGTCGGTGAGGTTTACACCCATCGTTTCGTAGGTATAGTATTTTCCGTCCACCTGAACGCTCGTCGCCCTTGTAATAAAACCGGTAGAACCTGCGGTTGTTGCCCACGGGCGCGGGCTCGACGCATTTTCCCCACCTGCCTGATAATACAAAGTCCAGTCGGTAGCGCTTCCGTTGTCCACGTTGAGAGTGAACGCATACCAGTTAAAAACAAAAGGCGATGCGGTAGTCGCTTCACCGCCGTTGGCGACGGTAAGAGTGTGCGTGTCCGCATCGTAAGTCCCCCACCAACCGTCGATCGGGTAAAGCGGATTAGTGTTCGTCGGTTTTGCGGCGAAAGCCGTTACCGCAATGCTGCCCGTCAACGCCATAACGAGCGTTAAAACGAGCAAAGTCAGTTTTGTTACTTTTTTCATATCGTCCTCCTTATGCCTTTGTATATTATTTTTCATACAAGGCCTTATCACTCGTATTGTATCACCCGAATCGAAAATTGTATATACCATAAAAATAGCAAATGTTCACTTTTCGATTTTTTGTGAATTTTTTTTGTTCATACCACCTGTAAAATTATCGCCACGGCACTACCTAAAAGAGTGACGGCGCTTCGCCAGGTAAACCTTTCCTTGTAAAATATATGGGATATTAACATTCCGGCGAGCATCGCGCCGCCCAGCCCCACCGTGAACTGCACCGCCGCATTGACGTATTCGGGCAGGATCGACTGGATGAAAAAGTTCGCCCCGCATAACGCCGTGAATATCGCGGCGCACGGAATTATCTCCTTCGATATATTCACCCGCTCCCCACTTTTTATCCGCCTTACGATAAACAGCACCGCCGAACAAAGAAAACAGCAGGCGAACGTGACGAAGTTGAACGCCAGCGGACTTTCGCGCAGATAATGATCGTGAAGTTTTACGCCGAAATTCAACAGCCCGTTGAATAAGAACGAACCTATCGCCCACAGTATGAATATCTTCGGCGATCTGCCGTCCCCGTCCTTACGCGCGCCGACGTTGACTGATATTATAACCGCTATCATGGTTATTATCCCCGCCGTCTGCCATGCGGACGCGCTTTCCGACAGGAATACCGCGGATAAAATTATGGGGATAATAAAGTTAAGGTTTGCCAGCACAATGGTCACGCCGAAGGAACCGCTCCCCATAGACTTGAAAAGGCACACCATCGCAACGAATGTTGAAACGCCCGAAACTATGCCCGGAATTATATTGCCGAATTTGAAAGAAACCCCGTTTATCGCGGATAAAACGCCGAAAACGGCCGCGAGAACGAAACTTTCCGCTACGAGTATAAACGGAATATCGTAGGCGGTTTTTGCCCTCTGAACGCTCGCTTTGTACGTTACCGAACAACACGTGCCGAGAATTATAGCCACGGCGAAAAGCAAAACGACTTGCATCTTTCTACCGCTCGCTTTCTTTTCCGCCCGATATTAATACGCCGGAGATAAACTCGTTCTTTACCGTTCCGCCGCAAATTTCCACCGGCTCTTTTCCGGAGAGGAAACCCTTTAAGATAAGGTTTTCCACCTCGCCTTTCTTTATCACTATATTTCGGGTAGAACCGTCGGCAAGCCCTTTTACTTCTATATCGGAGAGTATAAGATTTTTTACCTCTGTGACGCAATCCCCCTCTCTGTCGTCGAAAAATATATAATTCCCGCCTATCTGCATAAAGTCAGAGGGATCTTCGCCGTTCGTAAAATGCGCGCCGCGTATCCGCAGAGTATCTATCCTGCCGCCGAGGCGGAACAGGAACGGACGGGTGTAATCGTACTTTTTTCCACGCTGTTCGAGATCGATATTTTCGAAGGTGATCGAGCCGAAATTTCCATACCTCTCGCCCTCTTTATATTCGGGGCTTATCCACGGATTGATATAAAAGCCGTAACTTTTATACGTTCCCGAAACGTTGCGCACGGTAATTCTGTCAAGTTTGCCCTTTCCGTGCGTAAGAAGCCGTATTCCCTGATCGGAATCGTCGAGGAAAACCCCGTCGATAAGCACGTCGGTTATCGAAGAAACGCCGTCCATCTCGTCTGGTGTGAGCGCAATGAAATCGTCGCCGGCGCATCCGGAAATATTTTTTATGGTTATGAAGCGCGATTCGCCGAAGAAATGAAGCCCGTCCTGATTTTGGGCGTACATTATGTGCGGAAGTTCTATCCGCATATTTTCTATAGTTACGTGTTCGGCGTTGCCGCAAGCCATGGCGTAAGTGCGTTGATCTTTGAAAACCACGTCTTTAAGCGTAAGGTTCTTCACCCCGAAGAATCTGAAACCCGTGTTGCCGTATTCGGTCATCATAGAGAGATAGGAAAAACCTTCCGTTCCCTTTTTGTGATGCTCCTGACGGGAACAGTTGAAGTTATAAGTTCCGCCCGTAAAATGAATGTCGCAGTCTAACCTTTCGCCCGAAGCGTTCCGGTGTTCGTTTTGGAACAGGGCGTCGGTAACGTTATCTTTAAGGAAAAACCCGCAACTTTCATTTACGCATTTCACGCTCGTATGGGAATGAACGGTTAGCGTGTCGGTATAATACGCGCCGTCCACTATAAGGCAAAGCCCGCCAAGGTCTTTCGCCTTGTCCAGAAGGGCCTGAAGTTCTCTCGTCCTCTCCGTTCCGCCGCCGAAGTTCACGTCCGAATCGGGCGTGATAAATTCGCTCGTTACGATTGTAAATCTATCCATAGCGCACCTTTTAATTCTCGTGATTATCCGTAAATCTTCGCTTTTCGCGTTTTTCGTTGCCATTTTCGGCTTCATTCTTTGCAGTGCCGTTGGCTGCGTCGCACCAGTAAAACTGCGGATCGGCGGTTTCCCTGTTCTTGCCGTAAATATATTTTCTGTATTCGCTCGGCGACATATTCGTTTTCTTCTTAAATATCCTGCTGAAATAATTCACGTTTGGGTAACCTATTTCCGTACCGATTTCGGAAATGGTGAGTTTGCCTTCCTCAAGGTAATACTTAGCCCTCTCTATGCGTGAGTTTATCAAAAATTCCCTCGGAGAAATATTGTTGACCTGATGAAATACCTTACGCATATGCGTGGGGCTCATCCCCATCTGAAGGGACAGGTCGGAAAGGTATATCTTCTCGTTGTAACTGTCGGCTATAGCCTGCGTGAACTGTGCCACCGCGTTGTGCCTGTACTTACTCACCCGCGGTTCGGCCACCGTGCTTTCCTGCGCGAGGTAAGCGAGCAGAACGAGTATATCCGCCTTTAATAAAAGTGTGTTGCCCGCCTTCTGACTGCGGAAGTGTTCGAGCATGTTCTTGAACAAAAAAACGTACTTGGGCTGTTCTTCCACCGTCATCTTGAGGGGCAGAATAATATCCGTCGGCTCGTAAACTTCGCGGCTCGACAGTTCAGAGTTTTCCTTCACCCTGCTCTTGTGGAGTTTTATCGGCACAACGTATTCGGTATAGGTGGAAAAATCGCTCGACCTGTCTATCCTCAAAAAATCGAAATGTATCCCGTAATATTTTATGTTCGGCGTCTTTGCGTATCGCCTGTGCCAGATGAACGGCCGCATCACGTGCAGATCGCCTGCCCGCAGGCACACTTCGGCGTCCTCGGTCTTTACCACTATCTCCCCCTCGGTTACGTAATAACACTCGTAATCGTATATCATTCGCCACGGAACGTAAAAAATCTCGCTCGTGGTCTCAATATAACTTACAAGCCTTACGTAAGGCGAAATTTCATCTATTCCTATTTGTTTTATCTTGTTGTCCATAACCCCTCCGAAATATATTATAAACGCTTTACGTCTTTAAGTATATACATTTTTCGACTATAATCTACACTTTTCGATTTTAGTTCGCATTTTTTGCACTATTCTGTCTGCCCGCATATTCGGAAAGCGAGTTGTATTTTCCCCGCCAAGTGGTAGCGATAAAAACCATTTAATCGCTTCACTTTTTTTACATAATTTTTTATGCCTCGACGGATATTGTCCTGAATACGTCTATTATAACCATTATTTCCGTTGCTTTTCTTGCTCTGGAATTAAGTTTTTACAGAACAATACCTGTTTTTCCCATGTATAGCCTTATGCGAGTATAAAATGCCGTAAAATCAACACGATCAAGTTATCCCAAGCGTTTAACGAATTGTGCCCGAACCACTCCCTGAAAGACTTGCGGCATACTTTCACCACGCGTGTGCGCGAATGCGGTATAGATAACGAACTTGTTGCGGTATGGACCGGGCACACCCTCGGTAACATTACTTCAAGCGTTTATACGCACTTTTCAATGGAATTTCAGCAGGAACAGGCAAAAAAGTTAAAGTATTGAATTAGTCAGCAAAACACATTTTATCAGTTGCTGTTTTTTACCCGATCTTTACCCGCTATTGTCATTTTGCACAAAAAATACCACTATATATTGTGTTTAAGAATTTTCAAAAATACAATATATAGTGGTTTTGGTGCGCCAAGGCATTTGATATCCGAACATTCCGCCGTTTCCAATTCGTTGAAAACAACCGTTTTCGTGCCGTCCTTGTAATTAAACGTAAACGTTATCTTATCATCATACAGATAAATACTGTTGATAAATCCGTTGATCAGCCGCTGTTTACCGTCTTTTGTTGAAATATCGAGTTTTTTGAATTTCTCGATACCGAAACGTATTTGCTCTTTCGTAAGAAAGGGCTTTTTGATTTGCTCTTGTAAAATGACTATTTCCAGTTCTTTCTTATCATTTTCGAGTTTTGTCAAGCGGTCTTTGGTAGAATCAAATATAATTCCTTGCTCTATGGCGTTTACCATATTTTCAATGCGCTTTTCAATGTCGGCAAGTTGTTCACGAAGTCTCGGTAAACGAGGATTCTCTTCGCCCTGTAAATCGTATACCATTTTATTGCTGAAAGAAATCTATCGGCAGTGTCCATCGAATTAGATAGAAACGCCCTATCTCAACAGATTGCGGCTTTAAGCATTTTTCAATTTAAAACTATTTGGAAAATATCATTAAATTCTTCTCATGTATGTATCTACGATGAATTTGGCGAACACTTCGGTATCATCGTATATTTTTTTTGGAAAAGTTATTTTATTTCCGTCGGCATCGATATAATATAAAAACGTATAACCCTCTTTTTCGGA